>NZ_FNLC01000004.1 GCF_900104065.1 Natronobacterium texcoconense
CCGTTTACGGCGGGCGTGAATCCAACAACGCTGATACAATCACTGTTCGGCAGCAATACGGATATTTAAGGATCATCGTGTCGTAGTATGACGTACACCGAGGCGGTCACCCCGCCACCTAAATGCACAATATTGGGACTCCGAGACCCAATACGTTCGAGACACCCATCTCGAACCGCTGTGGTGTCTCGGCCAACAAGATAACTCCGAGTCCCATGCCGGGATAGGAGTAACGGCGGTGTGGCCCCGCCATCGGCCCGTCATGCCGACGGGTCGTAAACCAGCAAATATCCCAACTCAGCGGTGCGGTGCCGTGGGAAGCCTCGCCGTCGTCGGGCATAGCCCGACTGCCTGAGGGATCTTCGATCCCTCTCCGTTTACGGCGAGGAGGAGGTCACTTGTCTCTGAACGTCACGCCAGAACGACAGTCTATCGAGAGATACCGGAAGAAAGCGCCCAGTACTGAAGGGATACACTTTTGGTCTTCACCTCCAGACCGTCGAGGGAACGAATAGCCATGCACGAACGCACACCCCCGTCGTCGCACTCGAGCCCATCCGCAGTCTACCGAGCGGTTCACGATCCGGACGGTCCAGCAACGCTCAGCACCACGGTCGTCCACGCGTTGGCCGACTGTATGGGGGTCGATCCGACCGACGGGCGAATCTCGCTGTACGACGCCGTCGATCCCGATGCTCTCGACAAACTCTTTCGCCCGCGCCACGACGGAACGCCCCGTTCCAGTGGTCACGTCTCGTTCGTCGTCGCCGACCATCAGGTTACGGTCTACAGCGACGGAGAAATCCTGATCGAACCGCCCGCAGCCGACTCGAGGTCGGACTGGCGTTAACCGCGCTCGGACGTCTCTCCTTTCTACGCCGATAGCTCGTCGGCCAGTCGCTCCAGGTGATCGACGCCGACGACGGCGACGACGTCGCCCTCGCTCCGTCGTAACTCCTCGAGTCGATCGATCATACACTGTTCTCGCGTATCGTCTCTGTAAGCGAGCGCACTCTCGCCGCCCTCGACGCTCCCGAGCAGCGCCCTGACGCCCGCGACGTGTGAGCGTTCGTGGGCCGCCTGTTGCTCCGGCGGATCGTCGTGGCTGCAGTCGTACTCGATCGGCTCGTGATCGTAGGCGACCGTCATCGAGGTCGCGTTCGTCACGGTCGCGGCAACGCGACAGGCCACTGCCTCGCGGGTCGCACCACTGAGACTCGAGACGACGCGGCGAGCGATCGCCGGCGAAACGCGGTCGGCGACCAGTCGCGCCAGAAGCCGCCGGAGGAACGACCAGTTCGGCGCGTCGATACCGACGACCTCCGACTCGGGTGCGGCCCGGATCGCGGCGCTCATCTCGCCGCCAAATCGGGGTCGGTCGTCGCCATCGCGGGCGTAAGCACGGTACAGCGGGACCGCTGCAGGGGGCAACTCGAGTGCGAGCGTGTCGGGGTCGATGGCGTCGAGGGCGCGTTCGACGCGGCCGACGCTGGCCGGGTGGTCGTGGACGACGCCGAGGAGGGTGACGTCGCCGTCCGCACCGGAGACCTGGCGGCAAAACCGCTCGGTGACGCGGGGATCGTCGATCGAGTCAGGGAACTCGTAGCCGTCCATTGATCGCCTGGTAATACGGGACTACCGGTATAACCCTTGTGTTGTGGCCAGGTAGAAGTTCGTTACTCGACGTTACAGGCTTCCGAACGGTCGTGTGACGGGGTATAAGCGAACTGGCGTCAGTTTCGGTCACCGTAACGGTCCAGTGGTCTGTACAACGGTTTCGGTCGTTTATTCTCCAGCAGTCCTAGCTGCTCGTAGCCCGGTTCCGATCGACGGGACTGACGATGCATGACTCGGGAGAGGCTCACGAAAGACGACGAAGGGAAACGCGTACTGAACACCGACGGGACCGAAGTCGGTCGCATCGTGGCTGTCGAAGACGACCGCGCCTACGTCGAGCCCGATCCGGGGATCACCGACACGATCAAGGCCAAACTGGGCTGGGGAGAGGCCACCGAGGAAGCTCACCTCCTCGACGAAGGCAGTATCGAGGAGATCACCGACGACGTCGTCCGCCTTCGGGGGACTCTCTGAGCTGTGGGGTTCGACACCGATCGTGTAAAGCCCGGACTCGCCACTCGAATCGCCGGAAGTCTCGTTCGATACGTTATTCATCCCTTCAGCCGAGCTATCGAACGACTCGTGTCGATCTACCGCTCTTCGACTGGCCGACGCGTGCTCGAGCGAGCCTATACTGACGCTCTCCGAGACCTCGAGGTCGACGTCGGGAAGCGACGGGTCGAGACGCGCCACGGCACGACGCACGTTCTTCTGGCAGGGCCTGCAGACGGAGAGCCGCTGCTCCTGTTTCACGGCGGCAACGCGACGAACCCGATGACGCTGTCGTGGTACACCGGACTGGCCGACGAGTATCGACTGATCGCACCGGATACCGTCGGCCAGCCGGGATACAGTGCGGAAAACCGCATCGATCCGAACGGTGACGGCTACGGCGAGTGGGTCGTCGACCTCCTCGAGGCGTTCGGACTCCAACGCGTTCCGATGATCGGGACGTCGTACGGGAGCGGTATCGTCCTCCGGACGGCGGCGATGGCACCGGATCGCATCGACCGTGCCGCGTTGGTTGTCCCCGCGGGATTCGGGACGGGATCGCTCGCCTCCCTACTGCGGGTCGGTCTCCCGTCCGTCCTCTATCGGTTTCTCGGAAGCGAGTGGCTGCTGGAGTACGTTCTGCAATCGATCGTCACGGAACCAACGCGCGATCCCGTCGTTCGCGACACCGTCGGCGCGTCGCTGCGACACGTGCAACTCGAGCGTGAGTTCCCCGAAGCCACCGCGAACGAACTGGCCGACTTCGACGCGCCAGTTGCGCTGTTCGTCGCCGAAAACGACCCGTTCTTCCCACCCGACGCGATCGTTTCGCGTGCTCGAGACCGCCTTCAGTCGCTCTCGACAGTCGAGGTACTTTCTGGAGAGAATCACATCCTCTCATCGGCCGCTCGAGACCACGTCATGGCGTCTCTTCGCGAATTTCTCGAGAAGTAAAACGACTGCCAGGAGGAGCGCCCGTGATTAGACGCCGGTCGAGTACCGTAGAAGGCCCGCGAAGCCGCCGAAGGCGTTGTAGAGCTGTTCGCCCTTCTCGAAGTCCGTGGAGATGAACTTCGTCTCGGTGCCGCGCTGTTCGGCGATCTCGATGAGGTGGTCGATGGCGTCCTCGCGGTCTTCTTCTGTCGCGTCGACGTCGCTGCCACAGTCGCTGCAGGTGTGGCCGGGCGTCGACTTCCGCCGGTCGATCACCTCGTAGTCGGTGTTGCCACACTCCTCGCAGTCGAAGGTGACGACGTCCTTCCGAAGATCCTCGCTGATCAGCAGTCGGTCGACCGACCCCATCACCAGGTTCTGTCGAGTCTGTTCGAACCCGTAGGTGGCGAGGTCGCCCGCGTTGAGTTCCTCGAAGAACTCCTCCATCTGCTTCTTGTCCTTCATCACCTCCGCGTCGGCCAGCGCGTCCTCGGCGTTGTCGACGAGGTCATAAAGCCCCGACTCGTCGGTGTAGGCGACGTCGAACTTGCCGATCACGTTGTCCTGAATCTCGTGGTGAAGGTAGTCACCGTCGAGGAACTCGTCTTTGGTCGGCGAGGGGCCCCCGACGAGGATCCCGTCGAGTTCGTGTCGCTTGGCGACGAACAGGTCGTTCGCCATCCCCGCGACTTCCTGATAGAAGTTGTCGATCGCCTCGAGTCGCAGGCGGGCGAAACGCTGGGCGGACTGGCCACCTTTGCGCTGCTTGCCCGGTACCAGCGAGGAGGCGGACTTGACGGGTTCGACGCGTTTGCCCTTCAGCCAGCCGACGTTGGCCTCGCGGCGGTCGAGGACGATCAGGCCGTAGAGACCCTTGTCCGCCATCATCTCCTCGAGCGGTTCGGTGAGGAAATCCGAGTCGCAGTGATAGCGGAACGACTCGACGGGCTGGGGTGGGCTCTCGAGTACCTTGGTGACCATCTCGGTCCGGCCGCCGCCGGAGTCGACGGCACCCGAGAACAGCACCATTCCGTTATCTGGTGGGTACGTGTCGTAGTAGCGCAGTCGGTCCTTGATGCTCGTCAGCGCGTCCTGCACTGCGGTGCGGGTCTGCTTGGACTTGATGTTAGCCGCTTCGCTGTGTTCCTGGGTGACGTGCTGGACGACGTCGCTGATCTGTCGGTCTTCGGGAACGTAGATCGAAACGAGCTGCGTTCCGGAGCCGTCGTAGTTCTTGAGGTCTTCGATGACCTTCCGAAATTCGTATTTCTTCCGGTCTGAGTGCTCCTGCTCGCCCTCCTGGCTCATTGTCCCTAGAAAACGCTGCTGTGGGTAAGTATTCTTTGACACGCCCTCGAATGTGTGAGATTCCCGGCCGAAGCGCCGACTTGTTTTCCCATGATTCGGGGACGGACGTGAGGTGACGATTTAAGGTCTAGCCGTTCCACTGTCCGGACAGTACTCGAGTATGTCCCAAGAGACGGTGTACGCCATCGCGAGCGGGAAAGGCGGTGTCGGGAAGACGACGACGACGGTAAACCTCGGTACAGCGCTTGCTCAGGCGGACGAGCGCGTTGCCGTCGTCGACGTCGATCTCGGCATGGCGAACCTCGCCGGGTTCGTGAGCCTCTCGCCCGATTCGACGACCTTACACGACGTGTTGACAGACGACGCAACGATCGACGAGGCCACCTACCGGCTAGCGGATAACATCGTCGCCCTCCCGAGCGGAACCGGCTTAGACGATTACGCGAAAGCCTCCCCCGAGGGGCTTCGCGACGTCGTCGAAGAACTACGAGAGACCTACGACTACGTCTTCCTCGACGTCGGTGCGGGTATCAGCCACGAGACCGTCCTCCCGCTCGGACTCGCCGACGGCGTGCTCGTCGTCTCGACGCCCGAACCGGCCGCGATCCAGGACTCCCAGAAGACGGTCAAACTGACCGACCGCGCCGGCGGTACCGTCGAGGGACTCATCCTCACCCGAACCCACCCCAACAGCAGCATCGACTACACCGAAATCGCTGCACGACTCGAGGTTCCGTTGATCGGCACCGTGCCGGAAGATCCGGTCGCCCGCAGGAGCGTCTACGCCGGGACGCCGCTGGTGGTCTACAACCCCGACGGCCCCGCGGCGACCGCCTATCGAGAGATTGCAGCCGACCTTGCAGGAATCGACGTCGCACAAACCACGATCGACGACCCCGATTCCGAAGACGACGATGACGGTGACGACCCGGGTGACGCCGACGGCGACGGCGACGGTGGCTGGGAGGCGTCGCCGGACGAGGTCTCGAGCGCGATCACGGAAGCCGAATCCGATACCTGACCAGCGTTTCACGGGACGTACTCACTAACTCGCCGGTAGGGGCCGCCTGTATCCCCCGTCTCGGCACTCGAGACTGCGTTTCTATCGAAAGCGATGACTACCCATCGTTCGGGAGAGTCCACGTTTCTGGACCGTATTCGGACGGAACAGATAGCTATCTGTGAACGAAACCGAAACGCCGATATTATAGCACTATAGGGCCTGTATCGGCCATTTATCCTCTAAACAAACTGTCTTCGAAGTTCGGGTCAGATTGCAAGAGAGTACGAGCTAATTACTAATCCCTCCGTCTCTCGACCGCTCGACCATGGAGCGACGTAAGATCCTCCTCGGCAGTGGAGCCGCGCTCGCAACCGTCCTTGCGGGCTGTTCAAGTACCGAAACCGGCGAAGAAGACCCCGACGACGGAACCGACGACTCGGTCACCGACGACAACGGTGACGATGACGACGACGGTGACGACGGCGACGACGGGGTTCCTGGATTCGACGACGACGCACTCGAATCCGACAGCGACGTGATGACCGTCATGGACGTCGATCGAGACGACGATCGACTCTACGTCCTCACCCGAACCGAGACCACCGATCCAGAGGTCCTCTCGAAGGAACTCGAGACGGTCGCCCGCGACATCGCGGACGCGGTCACCGACCCCGACTACTTCAAAGACGAAATCCGCGAGGTCGAGTGGGTGCTCGAGTACGACGGCAGCCACGTACTCGGCGTATTCGTCAACGTCGAGTGGGTCATCGACTACCTCGAGGGCGAACTCTCCGAAGAGGAACTCGCCAAGAAGGTCCGGGAGTCGAAAGAGGAGTAACCGCGTTCGATTCCGTTCGACGACGCCTCGAGGGCTTGCGGCTCGATCCGACGCGGAACGCTGTCGGACGACGGCGTCTGCCTCCGTTTTCCCGACCGAAGCGGATACGAAGAGTACGGTGTCGCCCCGGTAGCACGGTGTGTCGAGAACGTTACGTCTCACGTTGCACGCCGTCTTCGGTCACGATCCTGCCGGATGCCCGTATTTGGCACACCGAGCCGACTACGGGACAAATATTTTATATTTCGTTAGCCGAGACTAGTTGTCGTGACAGCAACTTCCAGACGGACGTTTCTCGCAGCCTGCGTGGGGGCGGCTGTAGTGGGGTCCGGCACCACCGCTGCGGCCGAAGACGACCTCATGGACGACGCCATGGCCGAACAGGGTCGCTACCTCGCGAAATACGCCTCCGAGCGGCGGGAGTTATACGAGACGATGGGGCCGATCTTCGATCCACCCGAGCGCGAGGACTTCGAGGCGGAGTTCGTCGAAAGCCTCGCGCCGTCGGCGAGTTCGATGCTTCCAGGAATCGCCGGCGAAGCAGCCGAACTCCTCGAGACGCTCGAGTGGTACGGCGACATCATCGAGATGAGCGAGTTCGCCGACGTCGCCGATCAGGGATTGCTCGAGGAGTTCGACGACTCGCCTGGCCGGGGGAACGGCGGGCACGCGATGGACGAAGCCCACGGGGAACTCGAGGAACTGGCGGACCGAGCCGACGCCGTGACCGACGCCGCCGAAGCCTTCGCCGACGATCCGTCGGCTGAGCGTGGCCACGCTCTCGTCGAGGCGCTCGAGGCCGAACGGGACACCCTCGCGGCTGTCGAGTGGATCGACGCCTGGAGTGACGTCCATCCGCCGGCCTACGATTCGTGGCGGGTCGGAGACGCCGAGGAAGGGGCCGAACTGGTCCGGGACAACGCCGAGGCCGTCCTGACCGTCCTCGAGGCCGCCGACGACCTTCTCGCCGACCACCTCGAGACGGTTCGCGAGGGCGAGCTATTCGGCCTTCCGGAGATGGTGACGCTGTACAACCACAACGTCGACGACGTCAGGGCGAACGTCCCTGATGCCGCGCTCGACCTCTTCGCCGGCGACACGTACCACTTCCGCGTCCAGGAGGACGGCGAGGATCTGTCCGTGTACTGGATCGAAACCGAGGACTCCGGAACGATCGCCGACTACTCGATCACCGAACGGGACGGTGCCGACGCCGACGTCGTCGTCTCGGCCGACACCTACGAGACGATCCGGAACGCGGACGATCCTGTCGCGGAGGCCAGCGACGCTTACGGGCGCGACGACGTTACAGTCAGCGGCAACGGGTTCAGAAACCGGTTCAAGTACGGAACGGCGGACGTACTCGGCTCGTTCGTCAGTGGAGCCGAAGACGCGCTCGGAGAGAACTGAACGGCTGCGTTCGGTTACATCGACCGCGGCGCTTCCACGCCGAGAATCGACAGCGCGTTCGCGACCGTGTACTTCGAGGCCGCCACGAGCGCGAGGCGGGCCTCGCGCAGTTCCGGATCGACGTCGTCGGCGAGCACCGGACACTCCCGGTAGAAGGCGTTGAACCGGTCGGCGAACTCGCGGGTGTAGGTCGCGATCTGGTGCGGTTCGAGGTCGTCTGCTGCTTCGTCGACGGCTGCCGGGAACCGGCCGATCGTCTCGAGCAGGTCGCGTTCCGCCTCGGTCTCGAGTAGTTCTGCGTCGAGGTCGTCTGCAATCTCGACGTCACCCGCAGCGATTTCTCTGGGTTCGAAGCCGGCTTCCTCGAGGATGCCACAGCAACGCGCGTGCACGTACTGCACGTAGGGAGCGGACTGCGCCTCGAAGTCCAGCGCCTGATCCCACTCGAAGGTGATCGCCTTCGTCGGCTGTTTGGAGACGATGTCGTACCGGACTGCGCCGATGCCGACCTGGTGGGCGATACGTTCGACGTCCTCGTCGTCTAAGTCGTCGTCGCGGATGCGGTCGTCCAGGCGGTCCTCGACCTCCTCGCGGGCGCGGTCGATCGCCTCATCTAATAGGTCGTCCAGGTCGACGCCGGTGCCCTCGCGGGTGGACATCCCGAGGCCGCCGGGGAGGTTGACCCACGAGAAGATGACGTTCTCTAGCTGGTCGACGTCGTTGCCCAGCAGGTCGAGCGTCTGCTGGAGCTGGTTCGCCTGGAGTTTGTGGTCCTCGCCGAGGACGGTCACCGCGCGATCGTAGTTCTCGAACTTCCACTCGTGGTGGGCGAGGTCGCGAGTCGTGTAGAGAGTGGTGTCGTCCGAGCGCAGGAACACCATCTTCTTGTCGATACCGTGCTCCTCGAGGTCGAGTTGCCAGGCGTCTTCCTCGTAGACCGCTTCGTCGAGTTCCTTCAGGCGGGAGACGAGGTCTTCGGTGTCGCCGTTTCGCATGAACCGCGTCTCCTTGACGAACTCGTCGAACGCCGCGGGTAGTCGCTCGAGACACTCCGTCATGCCCGACAGCACCTGGTCGACGACCTCGCTGACGCGCTCGTAGGTCTCCTCGTCGCCTTCCTCGAGCCCCTGCATGATCGCCTCGATCTCGGCTTCGGCCTCGGCGACCTCGTCCTCGGGACCGTCCTCGAGGAAGGCGTTGCCCTTGCGGTAGTACCGCACCAGGTCGTACTCGATGCGGTCGCGCTCGGGTTCCGAGTCGAGATCCTCCTCGTCGAACGTCTCGTAGGCCCACGTGAAGACGGCCATCTGCCGGCCGGCGTCGTTGACGTAGTAGTGGCGGTCGACGTCGTACCCCGCGTAGTCGAGCAGGCTCGCGACCGCGTCGCCGACGATCGGGTTCCGCGCACGGCCGACGTGAACCGGTCCCGTCGGGTTCGCGCTCGTGTGTTCGACGACGACCGACGTGTCGCGGTCCTCGAGCGCGCCGTAGGCGTCGTCGGTCGCGGTCTCGAGCGTCTCACCGAAGTAGGCCTCGCTCGGCAGGAAGTTGAGGTACGGCCCCTGCGTCTGGACTTCGGAGACGTAGGTCAATTCGTCGACGTCGATCTCGTCTGCGACCTGTCCCGCGACCTGCGGCGGCGGCGCACCCGCCTCGCTCGCGAGTCGGAACGCGACGCTCGAGGCGAGCACGCTCTCGACGTCGTCCGGCGGTTCTTCGATCCCGAGGTCGTCGGTGGGGAAGTCGAGTTCGGAGAGCGCCCCCTCGAGGGCGTCCTCGACCTCCGCGCGTAGGGAGAGGAACATACCCGCTCGTATTCAGGGCGGGAGTAAAGGAATGTCGGGTTTGGTCGTTGATCGTGTTTGGGGCTACGTTGGGTTGTTCACAGTCGGATCGACCACCACGAAAGCCCCTGGCTCGCTCGACCCTCCGGGACTCGTTGCGGTCCTCGCTTCGCTGCGGTCCTTACGTCGCCCGGGAGGGATCGACCGAGCCAGCCCCTTTCATTCCCACCCCACTGTGACCAGTCGAGCAGCCGATATGGGTGGGAATGAAAGGGGCTGCCGGCTCCGGGAAGACGGGCGGAGTAAGCACGCGAGCAAAGCGAGCGCGCGCAACGAGACCTTCGACCGGAGCCGGCAGGGGCTTTCGTGGTGGTTTTGTTCGGCGTTAGGACAGCTGCCACTCCTTCGTTGTCGAGATTATTCGAGCGTGACCGCCGTCCCGTACGCGATCACTTCCGACCCACCTTCGGTGACCTTCGAGGTCTCGAGGCGAACGTTGACGACGGCGTCTGCACCCATCCGCTCGGCGTCGTCTTCCATCCGCGAAATGGCCTCGTCGCGGGCTTTCGTCAGCAGTTCGGAGTAGGCTTTCAGTTCGCCGCCGGTGATGTTCCGCAGACTCTGGGTGATGTCTCGGCCAACGTTGCGGGCTTCGACGGTGTTGCCGCGGGCGACGCCGAGGGCTTCGTCGATTTCGCGGTGCGGGATCGTTTCGGTCGTGACGATTTCCATACCCCACCGTTCGTTTCGGCTGACGTAAACCTGCCGCGGAGTTTCAGGGTGGGAAACCGTCGCTCCGGGACTCGAGCGGTGGCGACGCTCTCTCACTCGAAATGCGCGATAGCGGCCCGGAACCGCTCCTCGTGGACCGGCCGGAACTCCTCGCTCGAGTCGGTGAACTCGCTCGACGTCCAGAACCGGGCGTCGGCCGCGTCGCTGCCGGCCATCGGTTCGCCGGTCGCGTCCGCTCGATCGGCGACGTAGTACACCATCGTGACGTGCTTGCCGTTCCGCGGCGGTAATGCGGTCGCGTCCAGAATCTCGAGCGCGTCGGGATCGACCGAGACGCCGGTCTCCTCCTCGAGTTCGCGTGCGGCTCCGACCTCGGGTTTTTCGCCGACCTCCAGGTGGCCGCCGGGGATCGTCCACTCGCCGACGCCGGGCGGGACGGCGCGTTCGACACAGAGGACGGCTGGTTCGGGTTGGGAGCGGTCGACGACGGCGACGCCGGCACAGGGAACTGGGTTGTGCCAGACGACGCGCTCGCAGGTGGGACAGTGGCTGCGGTTGCGGCCGTCGAACGTGATCCGCTCGAGGGCCGTACCGCAGTGAGGACAGTAGTCGGCTGGACGGCTGACCATCTACCCGCCTATCGGGGTGGGGGGTTCAAAGGGTTTTCAGTCCGCTGCCGGTCAGTGGAACGACGACGTCGTCGTCTGCTGTGAGCACCCCGGTCTCGCGGTACCGCTCCAGCGCCGCGGGAGCGACCGCGCTCGTCGGTTCGACGTAGAAGCCGTTGCGGTGGAGGCGATCGAGCGTGGCCTCGATTTCGTCGTCGTCGAGCGCGATGGCGTCGCCGTCAGTTTCGTCGATCGCTGCGAGGATGTCGTCCCGGCGGGCGGGTTCGGTGATCTGGATCCCGTCGGCGACGTCGGTTCCCTCGGGGCCGCCGTTACCGCCGAGCGTCTCGACGATCGGTGCGTAGCCGCCCGCCTGCGCGCCGAGCAGTCGCGGCAGGTCGTCGACGATGCCGGCCTCGTGCAGTCGACTGAATCCGAGGTACGTGCCCAGAAAGAGCGTGCCGTGGCCGAGCGGGAGCACGATGGCGTCCGGTGCAGTCCACCCACGCTGGGCGGCGACCTCGAAGGCGAACGTCATCGTCCCCGCGTAGAACGCCGGATTCCAGGCGTGACTGGCGTACCAGCCCTCGCCAGTCTGGTGGGGTGCGCCGTCGCTCGAGTCGGTCTCGCCTTCGACGGCCTCGATGCAGGCGTCGGTGACGTCCTGCCGGGAACCTTCGATCCGGATCGGACGCGCGTCGGCCCGCTGGATCGTCATCAGTTTCGACTGTTTGACGTCCGCCGGAACGTAGATGTCCGCCTCGATCCCCGCTCGAGCGGCGTAGGTCGCGATAGCAGCGCCGGCGTTGCCCGAGGAGTCCTCGATGACCTTCTCGACGCCGAGTTCGACCGCCCGCGAGAGCGTCGTCGTCGCACCTCGGTCCTTGAACGAACCAGTGGGGAAGACGTACTCGAGTTTGAACTGGGCGTCCCAGTCGGGAGCGTCCACGAGCGGCGTAAAGCCCTCGTGGAAGGTGACGTGCTTCTCGATCGGCAGAAACTCGAAGAACGTCCAGAGCCCGTCGCTGGTGTCCAGTTGCGAGAGCGGCAATGGATCGCCCGTCGGAAGCGGCTGATCGACGAACTCGAGGGCGCGGCCACAGCCACAGCGCCACGGCTCCGACGGGCCGGCGTCGTACGCGGTCCCGCAGTCGGGACAGACGAGATCGGACGCCATCAGTAGGTGTCGACGTCGGTGCCGACCGAGCAGACGTACTCGCCGGTAGCGACCTGTGGCAGGCGTCGGGTCCGCCAGAGGATACCGTCGCTGTCGGCCGTGACGGTCTCTTTCGGTTCGCCAAAGGGCGTCGTCACCTCGTAGAGGGTGTCGCCGCGTGCCACCTCGTCGCCGAGTTCTTTCTGCAGGCTGACGAGGCCGCCACAGGGCGCGCCGTACTGTTCGAACCCGCTCGCACGGGTCTGGCTCTCGAGGTCGATCGATCCGTCGAGGAAGCCGTAGTAGGTGAGGACGTTCAGGACGCCCTCGACGCCCTTTCGGATGCTTTCCTCGTCCCAGCCGACGCAGCCGCCGAGTTCGGGATCGACGGTCGGGATGCCTTCGTCGGGGGCAGCGCGGGCGAGCTGGCCGTCCGGTCCTTTCTGGTCCAGAACGTAGCCACAGCCAAAGGCCTTCGCGAGTTCGAGACACTCGTCGTGGAGTCTGTGCCGCTGGCCACAGCGAACCCGGACCTCGTCGATCATCCGGCTGGTCGATCCCTGGTGGAGATCGAGGATCAGGTCCGCACGCTTCGCCACGTCGAAGGTTGCGGCGGCGATGCGCTCGCTCGAGGTGCCGTTCTCCGAACCGGGGTAGGCCCGGTTCATCTTCGTGTCGTCGATCGGGTTCCGGTGTTCGGCGACCTGGAACGCGTGGTAGTTGACGATCCCGACGATCAGGATCGTGCCAGCGATCTCGGTGGGATCGAGCTGTGGAACCACGCGCTGGAGCACGCCGACGCCGTTCAGTTCGTCGCCGTCGCTCGCTGCCTGCATGTAGAGCGTCTTGCCCGGTCGTTCGCCGTTTACGACGGCGACGGGGAGGCCGAACGGACTGCCGTCCCTGGTCTCACCGACCTCGAGTCGACCCGTATCGACCTCACCGGGGCCCGCGCTCGCCGTTCCGAGCCTCGTCGTCATGTCACCCACGACGGACCCGCCGGCCTTTATTGATTCGGTCTGTTCGCACGCAGAGACGGTGGCCGGCCCGAAAAAGCGGCGACGGCCGCTCTAGAAGAACGGCTGGTAATAGTACGGACTCACGAACCCTTCCACGAACGCAGCGATTGCGAGCAGGATACCGACCCCGACCAGTACCCAGAACGCCCGCTCGAGTTCGTCTGCGAAGGCCACGCGGCTGATCTTCCCGCGGGCCGCTCGCCAGAAGGTGACACCGAGCGAGATGCCGAGCGCGCTCGCGATCAGAATCGCCGGAATCTCGAAGATGCCGTGGGGGATCACGAACGCCAGCAGTTCCATCGGCTCGACCTCGAATCGAGAGAGAACGCCCATGAATACCCCGTTGAACAGCAACGAGATGATGGCTGGAACGACGAGGGCGAGCCCCGAGAACGCCGTCATTATCGCTACCATCCAGTTGTTTCCGAAGAACTCGAGCGCGGCCGCCGGCGGGATGTGTCCCTCGAGACGGGCACCGATCGAGGCCTCGAGCGCGCCGATGCCAGTGTAGGGATCTGCAGCCCGCCAGCCGGCCCAGAAGCTGACGACTGCGAGCGCGACGACGACAGCGTGGGTGATCGGCGTTGCCCGGACGAACGAGGTCATCTCGCTCCATCCTCGTTCGACTCCGTCGCGGAACTGCGTCCGGACGGAGCGTTCGGGCGACGGCGGCGGCGTCAGCCGACCGCGATAGTCACAGTAGATCGCCGTCTTCAGCAGGTCGAGTGCGGGCCACAGGAGGAACACTGTGAGAAGCGAGACGGCTGCGGCAGCCTCGATAAACGCGAGAATGCCCGAGACAAACACGAGCGAGACTATCGAGCCGACCGAAATCGCGTAGTAAAACAGTGCGCCGACCGGACGAGAGCGAACGAACGAGCCGGTCGCCGATAACGACCCGAAGACGCCTGCGTCGTCGACGACGACGGCGACCGGTGCGAACGCAAACACTGCCCGAACGACGGCGAACGCCGCGATAGCCACGAACGAGGCCAGCAGTGCGACGAGTACGCCGAGTATCGGGACGCCAGCGACGGCAAACCCACCGACGATGGCCATCATGACTGCGACGAAGCCGGCGCCGATGATCAGCCACAGGATGACCTCGAGGAGATACAGCGCGAGAAACCGCAGGGAGTACCGGCGTACGCCGGCGATACCGGCGACGAGTCCGCGTTCGTCACGCAGCCGGCCGTAACTGGCCGATAGCTGGGCGGCCGAGACGATCGGTGACAGGACGATGAGAATGAGAATCATTCCGGCCAGCGACACGAGAAAGAGTGCGGCCACCGCCGGTGTCATCAGTTGCTCCATGACGGGAACGAGCCCCTCGGCCCACGCTTCGAAGGCTTCCGGCTCGGCCTCGGGATCCGGTGGCGAGGTGTCGATCGCGGCGAGCTGGTCGAGTGCGGCGTCGAGTCGGCCGGTCGTCAAGAGGTATAGATAGCTGACGACAGCGGCCAGAAACGGAACGACGCGGGCGATGGCGGGGGTAGCAGCCCCGAGCAGATACACCGGGAGGAAGTCGCTCGGTCGGTTGCGAAACACCGCACCGACCGAAGCGACTGCGTCGGAAAGCGAACGGGACATGGTTGTCTGTCGACTTGTCCGTAGATAAAGAAATACGTTCCGGAGACGGATCGATCAGCGAAACGGGTCTCGAGACTGTGACTGTCCACTGCGCTCTTACGAGCCCCAGAAGTTGTCGCGGCTGCCGAGTCGTTCACGTCGGCTGGTGGAACCGCCTTCATCTTCGTCTTCGTCGTCCTCGCTGTCGACTGCCGGTTCGTCGCTGTCCTCCTCGCTGTCATCGTCTTCCTCCATCGGGAGCAACTCGAGTTTCTCCGCGCGGGCGTGATTACTGTGGACTCGAGAGATTTCGACTCGAGCGCGGGCCTCCGGCAGGACGCCGTCGACCATGACGATGAAACCGTCCTCGGTGCGGCCGACGCCGGCACCGCTTTCGTGCATGTCGACGACGTCGACGACGAGTTCCTCGCCGGACTTGACGGGCTGGGTCTTCAGATCCTCGATCGGCTGGCTGTAGTGGTTACACCACTCTTTGCCACCCCGATCACCGTAATGTTGACACCCCATTCCCGAGATTCGTTCGGAAAAACTCGGACAATCGTCGGCGAGTGGACAGTCTGCCATGGTCCGTAGTACCGTCGGCGTCGTTAAACCGTTTCCGTCTCGCGGGCACGGAGACGACGATATCGGCAATCGGCGCCAAAAACGATAAATGAACGACGACTCCGCGAATGAATGTTTCGAAAACGTTTACGGGAGGGACATCCGACTTGTAGACGATGAAAATCCTCGTTACGGTCAAAGAAGTCGCGACCGTCGAAGACGAGTTCGAGATCGAGGGTACTGAGATCGCGGATCAGTACCTCGGTGCCGACCTCAACGAGTGGGACGACTACGCCGTCGAAGAGGCCGTCCAACTCCAGGAGGCTGGCATCGCCGACGAAGTCGTCACGGTCACGATCGGTCCCGAAGACTGCGAACAGACCATCCGACAGGCGCTCGCGAAAGGCGCGGATCGTGCCGTCCGCATCTGGGACGACACGCTCGAGGGTGCCGACCTGCTCGACGTCGAGGCCAAGACGGACATCCTCACCGCCGTCGTCGAAGAGGAAGACCCCGACCTCGTACTGACCGGCGTCCAGGCCGGCGACGACGCATTCGGTGCGACCGGCGTCTCCGTCGCCGAGGAACTCGGTTTCGAGTGGGCTGCCGTCGTCAACCACCTCGAGCACGACCTCGAGGACGGCATCGCGTCTGTCCGTCGTGAACTCGAGGGTGGCGTCGAGGAGCTGACCGACGTCGAACTGCCGGCCGTGCTGACGATCCAGACCGGGATCAACGAACCACGGTACGCTAGCCTGCGCGGTATCCGTCAGGCCCAGCGCAAGGAACTGGACGTTCAGTCCCTCGCCGACATCGGCGTCGACGAGAGCGTCGCCGACTCCGACCTCGAACTGACCGACATGTACGAACCCGAGAGCGAAACCGACGTCACCGTCTGGGAAGGGAGTGCCGAGGAGACCGCCGGAGAGCTCGGTGAACTGCTCCGCGAGAAGGGGGTGGCACCATGACGGACGTCCTCGCAGTCGCGGACCACCGTCGCGGCGAACTGCGTGACGTCAGCTACGAGATCGTCACCGCCGGCCGACAGCTCGCGGACGAGACCGGCGGCGACCTCCACCTGGCGGTCATCAGCGGCACCGTCGACGAGTTCGCCGAGAAGCTCGACCGCGAGGGCGTCGACGTCGTTCACACCGTCGACTACGGCGAGGAGTTCAACCACGGTGTCTACACCCAGTCGGTCACCCAGCTGTACGACGAACTCGCCCCACAGTACGTGCTGACGCCCAACAGCGTCAACGGCCTCGACTACGCGCCCGCTGTCGCGAACGAACTCGGTCTGTCGATCGTCACCGACACGGTCGACCTCGAGACCGACGGCGACACGCTGGTCGCCACCCGCGAGATGTACGGCGGCAAGGTCGAGACGACGACCGAACTCGAGGGTGACGTGGTCGTCACGATCCGCGGTGCCGAGTGGCCTGCGGCCGACGGCAACGGCGGTGCGACGATCGAGGCGTTCGATGCCGACATCGACGAAGACGCGCTCGGGTCGACGGTCAACGGCTTCGAGGAGGTCGGCGGCGGCGACGTCGACATCAGCGAGGCCGACGTGCTCGTCTCGGTTGGCCGCGGTATCGAGGAAGAGGAGAACTTAGAGATCATCGAGGAACTCGCCGACGCGCTGGATGCGACGATGTCGGCCTCGCGGCCGATCGTCGACAACGGCTGGCTGCCGAAGAACCGGCAGGTCGGCCAGTCCGGGAAGGTCGTCACGCCCGACGTCTACATCGCGATCGGTATCTCCGGTGCGGTCCAGCACGTCGCCGGGATGAAAGGCTCCGATACGATCGTCGCGATCAACACGGACCCGAACGCGCCGATCATGGACATCGCGGACTACGCGATTACGGACGACCTGTTCGACGTCGTTCCCGCGCTTACGGAAGAGTTTCAGTAAGTGCGTGGTTCGAACGACGTGAGAACCACGGAGTAGCGAACGGGCGCGTTGCGCCCGCGAGCGACCGACGGGAGCGAGCGGCTTTTTGGTCCAGATTTTTTCGAGAGGGTGAGCGACCGACGGGAGCGAGCGTTTTCTTCGATTTTCGGAGCGAGAGCGCGGTGTCGTTGTGACCCGCACAACTGTAGCATAGCTGCTATCTCGTAACGAGCAGCCGACTCCTTTGATTCTCTATACCTAACCCAAATTAAAACATGCCAGACAGTAAATACGTTTGATCAATAGTTATATGTTATCGGTTACGTTGTGAACGTATGTCTAACCGATCGAGACGGCGTGAACTGCTGTCTGGAATCGGTCTTTCGGGTTTCGCGGCGCTCCCGGGCTGTCTCGAGAGCGTTGCGAGTCCGGAGACCGAGAGCGAAATCGGTGGTACCGACCGAACGCTGCGACTGGGGGTGTTGCTCCCGACGAGTGGTGATCTGGAATCGCTGGGTGTTCCGATGCGTGACAGTGCGGTGTTGCCGGTCGAGCAGGTCGAAGACGACGTCTCCTTCGAGTTCGACGTGCAAGTCGAGGACACCGAGACCAGTCCGAGCGCGGGAATCGACGCGGCGACGCGACTCGTCGACGCGGAGTACCCGATGGTCACGGGCCCCGCTTCCTCTGGGGCAACGCTGCAGGCGACCCAGCAGGTACTGATCCCACACCGAATCGCGAGTTGCTCCCCATCCGCAACCACGCCGACGATCACGGCGTTGAACGACATCGGACTCGTCTACCGCACGGCGGTCTCGGACACGTTGCAGGCGCGGGTGCTCGCCGATCGAGCGGCCACGGATCTGGACCACGAGCGTGCAGCGACGCTGTACGTCAACAACGACTACGGCTGGCAACTGAGTCAGGCGTTCACTCAGGCCTTCGAGACGGACCACGACGGGGCGGTGACCACACAGGTCCCCTTCGAGGAAGCGCGTAACTCCTACGCCGACGAACTCGAGCGCGCACGGGAGGACGACCCCACGCTGCTGGTCGTCGTCGGCTACCCCGAGAGCGGCGCGCAACTCTTCGACGATTTCGCCGCAACCGGCGGCGAGGAGGACGTCCTCGTCACCGACGGCCTTCACGACGGCGGTCTTCACGACGCGGTCGACCACTCCCTCGAGGGGATTCGCGGAACGGTGCCGCTGTCGGACGGTCCCGGCACGGAGGAGTACCTCGAGATACTCGAGGATCACGGACACGAACCCGAACTCCGAACGTTCGCGGGTCACTCCTACGACGCGACGGCCGTCCTGTTGCTGGCAAACGCCTACGCCGGGCAAAACGACGGGCAGGCGATCGCTAACGCCATCGACGTCGTGACGACCCGCCCCGGCCGGCCCGTCAGCCCCGCGAACCTCGCCGAAGGGCTCGAACTCGCGGGCGAGGGCGAACAGGTCGTCTACGAGGGCGTTTCGGGGCCGATCGAGTTCGACGAGAACGGAGACACGGTCGCAGCGACGTTCGAGTACTGGGAGTACGACGACGAGGCGGACGGCGGCATCCGCGAAATCGAACGGGTGAGCGTCTAATGTCGCGACTCGCACGACTGGTTCCGAAGGCGATCCGGAAACGGTACGTCGCGAAGTTCGTCGTGTCGATCCTCGTCGTTACGGTAGTCGTCGCAGCCGTGGGCTTTGCGGGATACGCGTCGATCGATGGAACGGTACGAGCCGACGCGAGCGAGCAACTCGAGTCGACGGCCGAGCTACAGGCCGACGGCATCGGTGACTGGGTCGAGACGATGCAGGTCCAGACGCGGACGCTGTCGGCGTCTTCCGAACTGGCAGCCGACGACACCCAGGAGGCACAGGGCAAACTCGTCGAGGAACAGGCACGCATGTCGGTCGACGTTCGGGCGATCCACTACGTCGACGCCGACGAGGAGACGGTCGTCACGAGTACGGACGACCAGCTCCGTGGCGTCTCTCTCGAGGAGGTCGACGAACCGTGGGGCGATGGCGCTATCGTGGACGACCTCGCGTTCGACGATGCAGTGTGGCACTCCGAACAGGCCTACGAGTCGTCGACGGGATCGCTCGACGATCAGGTGATGGCGTTCGCGAGCCGGATCGAGGACCGGAACGACCGATTCGTCGTCCTCGTCGGCACCCTCGAGTATCGCGTCGACCAGCTCGATCAGCCGGGTGCCGGCTCCTCGACCGCGATCGTCGACGGGACCGACACCGTCGTCCTCCAGCCGGAAGACGGCCAACTCGCCGCTGCAGACCTCGACGAGGAGGCGACGATGGCGGCACTCGGCGGTCGGATGAGCGTCGCCGAGGACGAGGAGTTCGTGCGAGCGTACGTCCCCGTCGCGGACACCGACTGGGTGGCCGTCTCGACGGTCCCGACGGACGAAGCCTACGGTGTCGCCGCCGACGTCGGGGCGACGGTCATCGGCATCGTCGTGGTGAGTCTCCTGACGCTCGGCGTTGTCGGGACGGTCCTCGGCCGACAGACGGTCGTCCCGCTGGCCCGGCTCAGGGACCGCGTCGACGAGATGGAAGACGGCAACCTCGAGACGGCGGTCGAAAGCAACCGGATCGACGAGATCGGCCGGCTGTTCGACGGCTTCGAGAGCATGCGTCGGTCACTACAGACGCAGATCGAAGAGGCGAAATCCGCCCGGGAAGAGGCCGAACGCGCCCGTGAAGAAACCGAGGCCATGAACCGCCACCTCGAGCGGAAAGCCGACGAGTACAGCGAGGTCATGCAGGAGTGTGCGGCCGGCAACCTCACTGTACGGCTGGATCCGGAAAGCGAGAGCGAAGCGATGGCCGAGATCGCGGCCGAGTTCAACGAGATGGTCGATGAACTCGAGGAGACCGTCGTCACCGTCAAATCGTTCGCGACGGAGGTCGCGACGGCTTCCGAGGAGGTGACGGCCTCCAGCGAGGAGGTTCGCTCGGCCTCCGTCCGGGTCAGCGAGTCGGTACAGGAGATCTCCGACGGCGCGACCCGGCAGAACGACCAAATACAGGCAGTCACCGACGAGATGAACGGTCTCTCGACGACCACCGAACAGATCGCCGCCTCCTCGAGCGAGGTCGCCGATCTCGCCGAACGGACTGCACGCACCGGCAAACGCGGACGCGACGCCGCACAGAACGCGATCGAGGGGATGAGCGAGGTCGAGACCGAGTCGGAGACCGCCGTCGAGGAGATCGAACAGCTCCAGCAGGAGGTCGAACAGATCGACGAACTCCTCGAGTTCATCACCGAAGTCGCCGAACAGACCAACATGCTCGCGCTGAACGCGAACATCGAGGCCTCCCGGTCCGGGGAGTCGTCCGACGGGTTCGCGGCTGTCGCCGACGAGGTCAAGAGCCTCGCCGAGGAGACGAAGACCGCGGCCGACGACATCGAACGGCGACTCGAACGGATCCAGACCCAGACCGAACGCTCCGCCGACGCAGTACAGGGAGCGAGCGATCGGGTCTCGGAACACACCGACTCCGTCGAGGACGCCGTCGAAGCACTCGACGAAATCGCCGACTACGCGACGAAGACGAACACCGGCGTCCAGGAAATCTCGGCAGCCAGCCAGCAGCAGGCGGCCTCGACCCAGGAAGTCGTCGCGATGGCAGACGAAGTCGCGACGATCGCGGCGGAGACGAGCGACGAAAGCGAGACCGTCGCTGCCGCGGCCGAAGAACAGACCTCGGCGCTGACGGAGGTCTCCCGGAACGCGAACGCGCTCGCGGAGCAGGCATCACAGCTCTCCGGGACGCTGAACCAGTTCGAGGTCGACTACGACCCTGCTATCGGCACGTCTCGGTCTGCAGAGTCGGTCGAAGTCGGGTTCGACGAACGAACGACGGCTACCGACGACGGCGGTGAGCCGGAACTCGAGGACGATTCATCGACCGATCGGTCCCTCGAGTCGGGTCCGGAACGGACCGACGAGTAATCGGTAACCGTCAGCTACTTTTTCACCCTCTTCTAAGCGCGGGTAATGGAACTTCTGGAGCGCCGTCGGGCGCTGATCGAGGAGCGTCTCGTCGAGGTCGTCGACGGCGTCGAGCCCGAGACGCTCAACGAGGAAGTTCGCCACGTGACGCTTTCCGGGGGGAAACGCGTTCGACCGATGGTCACCCTGCTTGCCTGTGAGACGGTCGGCGGGGAGGCCGAAGACGCGGTCGGATTCGGCGTCGGGATCGAACTCGTCCACAACGCCTCGCTGGTCGTCGACGACATCATCGACCGCTCGGAACTCCGTCGGGGAACGACGAGTGCCTGGTCTGAATTCGGTCACGGGCCGGCGATCGTCACGAGCGACGGACTGCTCGGCGAGGCGTTCGCGCTCTTCTCCGCGGATCCACAGGCCACCCAGGTCGTCGCGGAGGCGATGGTCGAACTCGGTATCGGCGAAGCGACGGAACTGTCCTCCCAGCCCACGAACGAAGACGAGTACATGACGCTAGCTCGACGAAAAACCGGCTCACTCTTCCGGGCCGCGGCCGAACTCGGTGCGATCGCCGCCGACTCGGACCCGCTCACCGTCGAGGCACTCGGCGAGTACGCCGAACGCGTCGGCGTCGCCTTCCAGATCCGGGACGACGTCCTGGACGCGGTCGCGGATCCCGACGAACTCGGCAAGCCAACCGGCCACGACGCCGAGCTAGAGCGTCCCTCCGTCGTCCAGGTGACCGACCTCTCACCCGAAGAGGCAAACGCTCGCGCTCGAGCCGAAGCCGACCGAGCGCTCGACGCATTCGAGCGCGTCGACGTCGTCGACCGAGAAGCGAGCGACTACTTGCGAGAACTCGCGGAGTTCGTCGTCGAACGGGAACGGTAATTCTGGTCAGGAACGGATTCTGTCGGCCGCGCGTGGCCCTTCTTCGGAATCGCCATCGGAATCGGCGTCTCGGTCCGAGAACCGCGACTCAGCGACGGCGAACGCGAGCGTACTCGTAATCCCGAGCAGCGTCCCTGCCGTCAGTGCCGTGGCGAGATAGCCGACGTCCGCTCGATCGAGTAAGAACCCGCTGACCCCGTGCAAGACCAGTGCGATCGAGACGACGTACACCGGCGCGTTGAGGTAGCGCCACTCGAGCGAGCCAGCGATGTACTCGTCGGTAATCTGCCCGAGACTGGTGGTGACGCCCGCAGCGGCGAGCCACTGGATCGAGCCGTAAACGAGCGCAGCCAGCATGACGGGAACGCCGACGTCGCCGGCCGCCGACTCCTGGATCGCCTCGAGTTCGTTCAGCCCGCTGACGCCCCCGAGGACGAAAAGCGCCGCGGCGACGACGTACGCGAGCAGGGTCGTCCGCCCGGCGTACAGCGACCGACGGGCCTGTGCTGCGGCGCTGTCGATCCGTTCGCCGAGTCCCAGTCCGCGCGAGATGAGATACAGGCCAAGCAGCGCGGAGGTCGTCCCGAGGACGAACCCCGGCCACTCCATGGCGCTGCCGATCAACGCGAGCGGATAGATCAAAAGCAGGATGCCAAGCGGGATCAGGACGGTCCCCCTTGTCTCGGGGTCGTTCAGCACCTGTTTGAAGGTGTAGTACATCGACTCTAAGTTCTGGGCCTGGCGGACGACGACGCGGCGGACGCCGTCGATGGGGACCCGCGAGCGGATGATCGGGATGACCGACTCGTCCTGTGCGCCGTCGGTGATAACGAGTGCGGTGACGTCCTCTGCGGTCGAGAGGCTCGCGAGGACGGTGTCGACCTCGTCGCCGACCTCGCGATTTGCTGCGACGTCGCTCTCCTCGTTGCCGGTGACGACCGCGACCTCGACGCTCTCGTCGCGCTCGTCGAGATCGTCGTAGACGTGTAGCCCCTGGAAGATCACGTTCACGTCGGAGTCTTCCGGGTCCGCGGTGGCGAGCGCGATGGCTGCCTCTTCGACGGGTTCGCGGCCGACGACGGGCGTCGAGAAGCCGGTCTTCCGACCGAGGTCGTCGTCGAGGTCGACACAGAGGACCAGCAGCATCGTCCGGCCGTACGCTAGCCGAGTTTAATTGTTTTCGGGACGACGATCCTCGGGCCGGCAGTCGAATAGCGGCGACGATTACTCGCCGCTCGTCACTGCGTCCGGCTGTTCGCCCGGGTCCGGCGAGTGAGTAATCTGCTCGTGGTCGTCGAGCGTTCGGAGTCGCTCGCGAAGATCGATCCCACGCCGTTCGAACTGGGTGAGTCGATATCGGAACACGGGGTAACCGAGAGCGATCCAGCCGAGAATGAGCAGTCCCATCCACGGAAGCTGTGACGACAACAGGAGCCAGAAGACGACCGTCGAGACGCCGCCGCCGATCGCGACCAGCATGAGTGCGGTCCGCGGAAGCTTGACGTGGGCGTTCCGGTACCGGTCAGGGAACATCGCCGGTAATCGCCACGCGGCAACCGAGAGCAGGAAGAAGGCATACAGGAGGACCAGCCCCAGACCGGGAGCCAGAAGCGACGGAGAGGGAGTGAACGGAACGATAACCAACGGTGGCACGCCGAGCAGAAGCACTGCTCGGTTCGGGCTCTGGTGTTCGGGATGGAGCTTCGCCAGCGCCGCCGGGAAAACGTCGTCACGCGCTGCACGCATGATCTCGCGGGAGTAGGTGACGATGAGCGTGTTGACCGTCGTGAGTCCGCCGACCACTGCGGCCAGTGCGACGAACCCACTCGCCCACCACGGCAGGAACTCGAGGGCGACCATCGCGATGCCGGCTTCCAGTCCGGCGAGTTCCGTCCAGTGCATCACGCCGACGGCGATCACGACGATCCCGATCATGAGCGACATACCGACGACCATGCTGTAGACGAGCACTCGCGGAACGTTCCGTTCCGGATCCTCGAGTTCCTCGCCGATGTCGATCGCCAGGTTGAACCCGTACATCCCGATAAAAAGCGAGATCGTCGCGACGACGAACGGGCCGTACCCTTCGGGGAACACCGGCGTGTAGTTCGCGAAATCAACGTGGAAAGCACCGGGGACGATGAACAGCAGCATGCCACCGACGATGATGGACACGAGGGCGAACTGGACGGTAGTCACGATCGAGATACCTCGAAGGTTCAACAGGACGAACGCGAGTAACACGGCTACGATCAACAGTTCCAGCGGAACGTCGACGAAAAACCGTGCGTATTCGGCGAACCCGTGGGCGGTGTACACCAGTCCGAACCAGATCGTGGGGACGACGACCCACGGGACGCTGAACCCCCAGAACGGGCCGATCAACCGCGAGGGATAGACGTATCCGCCCCCGGCGACTGGCAGCGCAGCGCCGAGTTGAATCATCACGATGACTCCAAACACCATCGGCAGTGCGGCAAAGACGACTGCCGGAACGATACTCGGACCGACGCCGTCGGCCATGAGATGTGCTGGGAGCAAGAACATCGTCACGGAGATGGCGTTGCCGACGACGAGTGCCACTGCCCCGAGCAATCCAATTTTCTTCCCGACAATCGGATCTATTTCGTCTGTTGCTACCATGTGAACACCTCACAATTCAATTCGTTCTAGAAAGTAGTTCCGTTTCAAACGAAGACGTGTTGTCTGCCGACTAGTGCTCGTTGTGTGACTTCGTGTGGTTCTCTGGCCGCCTCCAGAACAACAGTCTCGACCGGTCACCGACGACCTCGAGACGCACGACTTTTGCGTCTCCACCGGATAGGAGTGGGCAACTGATGATATCTAAGGGCTGCGAGCAGTGTGCGAAAGGCGGGAAGATGGTGCTCTTCGTCTACGGCTACTGCGACCAGCGCGATTGCTTCTACTGTCCGCTCGGCGAAAACCGCAAGAACGTCACCGACGTCTACGCCAACGAACGACAGGTCGAGAGCGACGAGGACGTTCTCGAGCAAGCCCATCGGATGGACGCGCTCGGGACCTCGATTACGGGCGGCGAGCCACAGGAAGCACTCGATCGGACCTGCCACTACCTCGAACTGCTGAAAGACGAGTTCGGCGAGGACCACCACACCCACCTCTACACGGGTATCACGGGCGGCCGCGAGAACATGCGCCGCCTCTCGGAAGCCGGTCTCGACGAGATCCGGTTCCATCCGCCGCTCGAGCAGTGGGGTGACCTCCACGGCACCGAGTGGGAGGACATCCTCTACATCGCTCGCGAGGAAGGCTTGACGCCGGCCTTCGAGATTCCCGGCATCCGCGCCGAGGAGGAGTTCCTCGAGTTCCTCGATGAAGGCGCTGCGGAGTTCTGTAACGTCAACGAGTTCGAGATGTCCCAGGGGAACTACCGGCGGATGCAGGAACAGGGCTTCGAACTCAAGGAAGATCACATGAGTGCCGTCGAGGGCTCCCGAGATGAGATCCTCGAGGTGATGGGCGACCACGAGAAGGTCTACTTCTGTACCTCCGTCTTCAAGGACGCCGCCCAGCACCGCCGTCGCCTCAAGCGCATGGCCCGGAACATCCGTCGGGAGTTCGACGACGTCACCGACGATGGGACTCTCGTCTACGGAAAGACCCGTGCGGATCCCGAACGGTTCGTCGAACTGGGCGTTCCCGAGGAGTTCTACACGGTCAAGTCGAATCACGTCGAGGTCGCCTGGTGGCTCTTAGAGGAGATGATCGAGGAGGGGGACCTCGAGGATGGCGAAATCGTCGAGCAGTATCCGAGTTACGACGGGCAGGTTGTGGAACGAACCCCACTCGCCTGACCGCGAGCGAAGCGAGCGGCTTTTTGGTGCAGATTTTTCGAGGAGCGGTCGCGAACAACGTGAGCGATCCCGACGAGAAAAAGGTGCACGTGGCAGGTCGTCGAGCGAACGCCGTTCGCCTAAAAATTCGTTTCTCGAGACGCCGTTCGAGCACTCGTTTAACTCGTCGAAGGCCGTTTGAGCCCTCTGACGGGGTGTGGGTGATCGGGTGGTACGAGAAGCAGTTGGGAGTCAATCCATCTCCACGGGGTCCACGTCCGGCAGCGTAATGAGGTTCTCCCGACCGATTCGGAGCTTTTCGATCTCGCCGTTCTCGTCCATCTTCGAGAGCAATTGCGAGACCTTCGCGTTCGACCAGCCGGTCTCCGTAACGATCGAGGCCTGCTTCATCCGACCGCCGTTTTGCTTGAGCAGTCGACGGACGCGTTCTTCGTCGCTCAACAGTTCCGGATCGATGTCGTCCTCGGGTTCCGCTTCGTGTTGCAACTCGACGCCCGAACCGGTGGACGGCTCGTTTGCGGGTTGGCTGGAACTCGAGTCGCCGGCCTCGGCAGCGGCGACAGGTGGGTTGTCGGGACCGCTGTCGTCGTCGAAGTAGGCGTGATACAGCCGGTAGATGACGTATACGATGATACCGATGGTCAGGACGGCGAGCGCGCTGGCGAGATACCAGTCGGCCCCCGTTAGTGGCGCTGCACCGCGAACGAAGACGATCTCGAGTTCGCCGTCCTCGAAGTGATGTGGGCCGTCCCAGACGAGGTGTGTCGGCGTCTCGAGGGCGTAGTTGTCCGGCGATTCGATCACGAGCCGCTGATCCGAGGTCAGGCTCGGAAACCACGTTCCGTCCGGTGAGTCGAACGCGTCACCGAAGTAGATTCGTTCCTCGTCGGCCGTGGCGAAGTTCTCCCAGGTAAACGAGTACGAAACGACGCCGACTCGCACCGTCTCGTTCTCGACGTCGATGTCGTCCGCGAGATCCGCTTCGGTTTCCGGTTCTAGCGGTTCGGTTCGTGGCTCGTCCCAGCCAGCGTCGCCGATCGCCATCTCGCGGCCGGTCGTCTCTTCGGCAGCCTCGAGTTCGGTCTGGAACGATTGTGCGTCGTATCCGACTGATCGCTGCCCGGAGACGACTGCTTCGGACCACTCGTCGAACGTCTCGTTACCTTCTTCGCCGATCAGGAGGAATCGACTCTCGATCGACCAGTGGGCGTCACCGTCGTCCTGCACCTGAATTCGTATTACCTGTGCGGGGTCGGCAGGCGGGAGTGACGTGCTGTTCGAGGAGAGAGAGGCCGACTGTACGCGTGGCTCACTAGTAGCGGAAACTGATTGGAGATCCGAGTCGGTCTCTAGGGAAGGCTGATGAGTCGCCGCCGGGTCGGGATTGGAGTTGGACGTGAAACCCGATGCCGACGGTACAGCGGCCACCGCCCCCAAAGTAGACGTTGCGAGGAGGACTGTGAGGGCAAATGTGATGGCGGTGGATAACCGCATGCGTATCAACGGGTGGTTTCCCGGGGGAAAAAACACTTTCTATAGCAGATAATACGAGCTTTCCAGCCGTCAGACGATGTATCAGAGCGTGCAGTGGCCTTCCGACCGGTGCGACCGGCTTTTATATCAGGAGCGCATACAGTGGCCCGATGAAGGGTGTGACCCCCGTTTTCCTCGCGTTGCTTCTCGTCTGTTCGCTGCCCGCGATTGCCCTCGTCGCGGCGGATCCTGGTAGCGAAGCCCGGAGTCAGTTCGACGAGAGCGTACAGCCGACCGTCGCCCAGCAGTCCGACCCTGTTAACACTGTCAACACGACGAACCGTCTCTCCCTCCCCGGTGACCCCGAAACCGAGTATGCAGAGTACGGTTCCGACCTCGGTATCGCACTCGCGAGCAGCGACGATGCCCTCCGCATCGATCACGAAGTGTTCGCGCTCTCGGAACGGGAGTTCGATCAGGCGAACATGACCGAACAGGCTACGATGGTCGAAGCCGCACACGAGCGGATCCAGGAACGGATCGACGACCTCGAGGAACGTGAGCGCGAGGCGGTTCGTGCTCATGCGAACGACGAACAAACGACGGCTGAACTAACACAGACGTTGTTGCGAAACTACCACGAGGCCGACGAGCTAGAAACGACGCTCAACCAGCTCGAATCACGTGCAGAACGAATACCTGGCTACTCGCTCCCGAGTGATGAACTTCGGGCGGATCGGGACGCGCTGAGTGCGTACCAGACCCAGCCACGGACTGGCCTCGATATCGCGAGCGAAACGGCCGATGCCGACCAGCAGTACGAGTACGTAATTCAAACGACCGAGGAGGGATACAGTCTCGCGACGATCGAAGGCGACGTGTACCTCCTCGAAACCGCTCGGTTCGACAACCGTGACACGACCGAACCCGACCAATTCAGCGGGTTCGAACACATCGACCGTGCGAACGAACTGTATCCGTGGGCTGCGGACGATACGCCACCTTCTCGACTCCACGGTGATACACGCGGTTTCTACTGGCTCGAGTACAGTCACGCTCAGGGCAACCTCGAAGTATATCTCGACGCCGGGACAGGCGATGTTTACCGAGAGATACAGGAACTTTCGATCAGTTCGCTGCCCGTTACCGACCAAAACAGCTGGGCGAACGAGAGCCTCGAGATGTCGGTCAACCAGACGGCGGCGAACGGCCCGGTCGAAGTGACGGTTACCGACGAAGAGACCGGCGACCCCGTCCCGGCGACCGTTTCGATCGAGGATCTCGAGAACGAAGAAACGGACCTGATCGAACTGGGAGAAACCGATCCGGAAGACGGTACGCTCCGGTTCGTGCCGCCGACGGGCGACTTCGAGATCACTGCGGAGACGGCAACTAACACTGTCAACGGGACCGTCTCGTCGACTGGATAACCGCCGTCGATTACGACACCTGCGTTCGTTCGCCTTCTGTTTATATACCATCACGACGCAGAGCGACGCGTGAGTATGCCGTCGGCGGCTGCCGAGTGCTGTGAGGCCGATCGAGGTGTCAGCCCGCTGGTCGGCGCGCTGGCCCTGATCGTAATTACGGTCTGTCTAGCTGCTGTCGTCGCCGTCGGCGCTGCCTCGTGGTCACTCGAGTCGACAGGCCCGAACGCGGCAGTCGAACTCGAGGTGGACGGCGACGGATCCGTACTCGTCTTCGATCACGTGGCTGGCGACTCGATCGACGTTCGCGAGTTGACGCTAACGATCGCGATCGACGGGACTGAGCTGTCGCACCAGCCTCAGCTCCCGTTCGTCGGGACGGAGGGGTTCGACGGTGCGCCGTCGGGACCGTTCAACGCCGAATCCGACCCGCACTGGCGGACCGGTGAGCGGGCGACGCTGACCGTCGCCGACACGAACGAGCCGCTGCTCGAGTCCGGTGATACCGTTACAGTCGTCCTCGCTGTCGACGGACACGCGCTCGCGGAACTCGAGGCGACGGCGTAACTACTCGGGTGCGCGAGCGACCGTCGTGATCGCGACGTCGGGATCGTAGGACGGCCCCATGAAGGCGTGTTTCACGTCCTCGAAGCCGGCGGTCTTGAACATCTCGTCCGCCTCGTGTTCGTCGTAAAACAGCATTATCGAGTCGGCGAGTCGCTGGGCGAGGAAGTTGTCCGGGTAGTTCGGGCCGACGACCAGCACCTGCCCGCCGGGTTTCAGCACGCGGCGGAACTCCCGGAGCGCGAGAATCGGGTTCGGCCAGTACTCGATCGATCCCGAGGACCAGACGACGTCGAACGTGTCGGTCGCGAACGGTAGCCGTTCGGCGTCGCCCCGGTGGAAGTGGACCGGTGGCGCGCGCTTGCCGAACTTGCCGTAGGCTTTCTCGAGCTGGTGTTCGCTCTGGTCGAGCGCGTACACTTCGTCGATGTGTTCGAGCAGTCCTTCGGTCGCGAAGCCGGTGCCACAGCCGACGTCGAGGACGGTCATGTCCTCCTCGAGGTCGAGCAACTCGAGGGCCTCGGCGCGCATCTCCTCGTTCCAGATGAAGGGGTTGACCTGGTCGTACACCTTCGAGAGGTACTTGTAGAACAGCCGGGCCCGGGCCTTGTTCTCGAGAACTCCCATTGGACGGAAGTTTCGGTCGGATCGGGATATGTCTACTGTTCCGGTCTTCGTCCTCGGTAACGGATTCGATCGGCAGTTGCAGGGGGGAACGGAGCCGATAGGCTGGCTTTCGGCGGGGGAATCGGGGCCGAGTAATCGGAGTATACTGGCTCCGGAACCGACGGGACGGACCAGACGCTTTCGCAACTACCATATACGCGCTCTTTCAAACGTTCGCTTGCTTAGAGTATGCCGAGGCCACAGGTTCTCGAACGAATCAAGTCGGCGGAGCAAGAAGCCGACGAGATCGTCGCAGAAGCGGAGGAGGATCGCGACGAGCGAATAGCCGAGGCCCGGGAACGAGCCGAGGAGATTCGCACGCAAGCACAACAGGACGCACAGGAACTCAAAGAGCGCCGACTCGAGGAGGCGCGCGAAGAAATCGACGCGGAGTGTGAACGCGTTCTCGAGGACGGCGAAGACGAGCGCGAGGAACTCGCGGGTCGCGCTCGGGATCGGATCGACGAAGTGACCGACCACGTCGTCGACCTGTTCCAGGAGGACGTCCATGCTCAGACCTGAGAAGATGAGCAAGGTCTCGGTGACCGGCTCCAAGGGCGTCATGCCCACGGTCATCGAGACGATCCACGGACTGAACCTGGTCCACCTCTCGGACTACGACGGTTCCTGGGAGGGGTTCGACAACGGTAACCCGATCGAAGGGGCCGACGACGCCTCCGAGAAGCTGGTGACGGTCCGTGCGCTCGAGAGTACGCTCGATCTCTCGGCGGACGAGGCCGACCCCGGTTCCGTCCGGCTCGCGGACGACTGGGAAGGGCGTCTCGAGGAGATCCGCACACAGATCAACGACCTCGATGACCAGCGCAGCGAGGTTCAGGAGGAACTCCGGCAGGTCGACGAACGGATCGACCGTCTCGAGCCCTTCGCGGAACTGGGGATCGAACTGGACCTGCTGTCGGGCTACGACTCCGTCGACGTCAGCGTCGGCGAAGGGCCGACGGGACAGATCGAAGCCGCGCTCGAAGCGGCCGAGGAGATCCGTACGTTCGAGACGTTCACCGGTGGCGACGTCGTGGCTATCGTGGCCGCACCCGCCGAGGACGTCGACGAGGACGACGACCCGATCGCCGACGCGCTGGTCGGCGTCGAATTCACCCGCCACGAGGTTCCGGACACCGAGAAATCACCGTCCGAGTACGTCGATGCGCTGGAACAGCAAAAGCGCGAACTCGAGGCGGAGATCGAGCGAATCGACTCGGATCTCGCGGAGATCAAGCGAAAGGACGGCGCGTTCCTGCTTCGCATCGAAGAGAAACTGACCATCGAGGTCCAGCAGGCGGAGGCTCCGCTCCAGTTCGCGACGACCGATCGGGCGTTCATCGCGGAAGGATGGATCCCGACGGCCGAGTACGACCGACTCGTTGCCGCACTCGAGGACGCCGTCGGCGACAGCGTCGAGGTCGAAGAGCTCGAGCAGGCGAGTTACGACCGCCACGGTGCTACGCACACCGAAGACGTTGCACAGGGTACGCAGGCGGCGAAAGACGACGAAGACGGTCCGAGTCCGGACGCCGACGAGCAGGAACAGCAAAAGGCCGTCACGGACGGTGGCTCGGTCGTCACGATGGACGACCAGCCGCCGACGATCCAGAACAATCCGAGAGGGGCCAAGTCGTTCGAGGCACTGGTCAAGGCAGTCAACCGGCCGAAGTACAACGAACTCGATCCGACGATCCTTCTGTTCCTGACGTTCCCGTTCTTCTTCGGGTTCATGATCAGTGACGTCGGGTACGGACTCCTGTACGTGCTGGTCGGGTACTACATGTACCAGAGCTTCGAGAGTCCCGGGATCACGAGTCTCGGTGGCGTCGCGATGTGGTGTGGCGCTTTCACGATATTCTTCGGGATCCTGTTCGGTGAATTCCTCGGACTCCACGAACTGGGCTACATCGTCTTCGGTGACGCCGGTGCGCCCATGGGAGACAAGGGTCTCACGCCAGCGACGGCTGAGTTCGTCAACGCCTGGCTGATCATCGCAATCGCGCTGGGCGTGCTCCACCTGAACATCGGCTGGATCCTCGACTTCGTCGAGAACATTCAGCACGGCCACGGTGTCTGGGGTGCGATCACCCACAGTGGCTCGTGGCTCCTGATGCTCAACGGGATCTGGATCTGGGTGTTCTCGGCGCAGGCAGCAGACGTCAAGCCGGACTTCATCTACAACGCGTTCGACGGCCAACCGTTCGCGTTCGGCTTCAGCGGCTTCCCGCTGATGGACGTCTTCACCGTCCCGGCAGCGGCCGAAGCGATTCCCGCCGTCGGCGGGGCGCTTGCTGGCTTCGACGTCACGTTCCCGCTGCTGATGGTGATCGCTGGCTTCGTGCTGCTGGCAGTCGGTGATCCCGTCGAACTCGCCGAGTTCGCAATGCCGTTCGCACACGTCGTCTCCTACGCACGGATGACCGCCGTCCTGCTCGCGAAGGGTGGGATGGCGTTCGTCGTCAACCTGCTGACGTTCGGGGCCTACCAGACCCCCGAAGGGTATCGACCGTTCGCCGCTCCATGGAACGCCATTCCCGAAGGCTCGACCGAGATGTTCCCCGGCCTGTTCCACATGGGACCGGCCGAGTTCGTCGTCGGCATTCTCGTGTTCATCGTTGGACACATCCTGGTCTTGCTACTTGGTATCACAAGTGCCGGATTACAGGGGATCCGACTCGAGTATGTCGAGTTCTTTGGGAAGTTTTATGATGGCGGTGGAAAGAACTACGAACCGTTCGGAACCGATCGAAACCACAGTGAGGATTAACTACAATGAGTGAACTCGAACTCGTCAACGCAGTACTGCAGAATGGTGTCGAAGAATCGCCCTTCCTGACCGCTGAGGGTGCCGCAGCGATCGCTGTCGGCCTCTCCGCGCTCGCCGCAGGGTATGCCGAGCGAGGTATCGGTGCCGCCGCAATCGGTGCGATCGCCGAGGACGACGACCTGTTCGTTCCTGGCCTGATCATGACCGTCCTCCCAGAGACGCTCGTGATCCTGGCTCTGGTCGTCGTCTTCATCGTCGGATAACCTCCCTCCCCTTCTCTCACAATGAGTTTGGAAACAGTCGTAGAAGACATTCGAGAAGAGGCCAACGCGCGTGCGGAGGAAATCCGTAGCGAGGCCGAGGCTCGCGCCGACGAGATCGTCTCGGAAGCCGAGGCCGACGCCGAAGAGATCGAGTCGTCGGCCGAGCAGGAGGTCGAACGCGAGACCGAGCAGCTGCGCGAACAGCGACTCTCCAGCGCGAAGCTGGAGGCGAAACAGAAACGCCTGGAGGCCCGCCGTGACGTCCTCGAGGACGTCCACGAGCAGGCCGAATCCGAACTCGTTGCCCTCGAGGGAGACGACCGCGAGGAACTCACTCGCGCTCTCCTCGAGGCTGCAAGCGAGGAGTTCGAGGATGGCGACGACGTCAGCGTCTACGGTCGTGCGGACGACCAGGAGCTGATCGAGTCGATCCTCGACGAGTACGACGACTACGAGTACGCCGGCGAGTACGACTGTCTCGGCGGCGTCGTCGTCGAGAGCGAGGGCTCTCGCGTTCGAGTCAACAACACGTTCGACTCGGTGCTCGAGGACGTCTGGGAGGACAACCTCCAGGAGATCAGTAATCGACTCTTCGACCAATGAGTCTAGGTGCCTCCAACACGGAGTACGTCAACGCTCGCGTCCGAGCACGACGAGCGTCGCTGTTTGCGGACGAAGATTACCGCAAACTGATCCGAATGGGGCCAAGCGGAATCGCGCGGTTCATGGAAGAGTCGGAGTACGAACGCGAGATCAACGAACTCGGGACGCGGTTCTCGGGCGTCGACCTGATCGAATACGCCCTGAACCGCAACCTCGCGAAGCACTTCCAGGACCTGCTCGACTGGTCCGAAGGCCGCATCGAGGACCTCATCGGTCGCTACCTCCGAAAGTTCGACGTCTGGAACCTCAAGACGATCATCCGCGGGATCTACACCGACACGCCCGCCGAGGACATCCGGACGGACCTCATTCGGGCCGGTGAACTCGACGACGCGACGATCGACCGGCTGCTCGAGGTCGACGAGATCGAGGACGCCATCGAGATCCTCGACGGGACGACCTACTACGAGCCGCTCCGTGAAGGCTACGAGGAGTTCGAGGAGACCGGCGTCCTCGTCCCTCTCGAGAACGCACTCGACCGCGAGTTCTACGAGCACCTGCTCGACGACCTCGGTCGCCCCCAGGAGGGGCCGGAAGCGAAGTACGTCGAGTTCCTGCAGGCCGAGATCGACTTCCGGAACGCCCGCAACGCACTGCGACTCGCTCGCAGCGGTGCCGACCTCGATCCGGCGACCTACTACATCGAGGGTGGCGTCCTGTTCGAGGAGTCGGAACTGAACCGACTCGTCGCGGACTACGACGAACTCGTCGATCACATCGCCGAGAACAAACGCTACGGCGACCGACTCTCCGGAGCACTGGATCGGCTGCGCGATGCTGACAGCCTTATCCAGTTCGAGCACGCACTAGACGCTGCGTTGCTCGAGTACGCGGATACCCTCTCGAGTATCTATCCGGTGTCGGTGTCGGCCGTGTTGTCGTACATCCTCGCGAAAGAACGCGAGGTCGAGAACATCCGCGCGATCGCACGGGGCCGTGAGGTCGGTCTCGACGAAAGCGAAATCGAAGAGGAGCTGGTGATCCTATGAGCCAGGAGATCGCAGTCGTCGGCAGTCCGGAGTTCACTACCGGTTTCCGCCTCGCGGGAGTCCGGCGCTTCGAGAACGTCCCGGACGACGAGAAAGACGACGAACTGGACGACGCAGTGACGGACGTCCTCGCGGACGAGGGCGTCGGTATCGTCGTCATGCACGACGACGACCTCGACTACCTCTCACGGGGCGTTCGTCAGGACGTCGAGACGAGCGTCGAACCGGTCGTCGTCACCATCGGCAGCGGAACCGGTGGCGGCGGACTGCGCGACCAGATCAAACGCGCGATCGGTATCGACCTAATGGAAGAGGACGAAGACAGCTAAACTATGAGCCAGGCAGAAGACATCGAATCCGTCGACGAAGACGGTGTAATCGAAAGCGTGAGCGGTCCGGTCGTGACCGCCATGGACCTCGACGCCCGGATGAACGACGTCGTCTACGTCGGCGACGAAGGACTGATGGGCGAGGTTATCGAGATCGAAGGGAACCTGACCACCATTCAGGTGTACGAGGAGACGTCCGGCGTCGGCCCGGGCGAACCCGTCGAGAACACGGGCGAGCCCCTTTCCGTCGACCTCGGACCCGGTATGCTCGACTCTATCTACGACGGCGTCCAGCGTCCGCTGGACGTCCTCGAGGACAAGATGGGGACGGCGTTCCTCGACCGCGGGGTCGACGCCCCCGGTATCGACCTCGAGAAGAAGTGGGAGTTCGAGCCCGAAGTCGAGGAAGGCGACGAAGTCGAACCCGGCGACGTCGTCGGGATCGTCTCCGAGACGGTCACCATCGACCACAAGGTCATGGTGCCGCCGGACTACGAGGGTGGCGAAGTCACCTCGATCGAGAGCGGCGAGTTCACGGTCGAAGAGACCGTCGCCGAACTCTCCTCCGGCGAGGAAATCCAGATGCGCCAGGAGTGGCCGGTCCGTGAGGCCCGACCTGCGGGCAACAAGGAGACGCCGACCGAGCCGCTCGTGACGGGACAGCGCGTCCAGGACGGACTGTTCCCGCTCGCGAAGGGTGGGACGGCGGCGATTCCCGGTCCCTTCGGTTCCGGGAAGACCGTCACCCAGCAGCAACTCGCCAAGTGGTCCGACGCGGACATCGTCGTCTACATCGGCTGTGGCGAGCGTGGCAACGAGATGACCGAGGTCATCGAGGACTTCCCGGAACTGCCGGACCCACAGACCGGGAACCCGCTGATGGCCCGGACCTGCCTCATCGCCAACACGTCGAACATGCCCGTCGCAGCCCGTGAATCCTGTATCTACACGGGTATCACGATCGCCGAGTACTACCGCGACATGGGCTACGACGTCGCGCTGATGGCCGACTCCACCTCCCGGTGGGCAGAGGCCATGCGTGAGATTTCGAGCCGACTCGAGGAGATGCCCGGCGAGGAGGGGTACCCTGCGTACCTCGCCGCCGCGCTCTCCGAGTTCTACGAGCGAGCCGGCAAGTTCCAGCTGATCAACGGCGACGAGGGATCGATTTCGGTCGTCGGTGCCGTTTCGCCGCCGGGCGGGGACTTCTCCGAGCCGGTCACCCAGAACACGCTGCGTATCGTCAAGACGTTCTGGGCGCTGGACGCCGACCTCGCGGAACGTCGGCACTTCCCGTCGATCAACTGGAACGAGTCCTACTCGCTATACAAGGACCAGCTCGACCCCTGGTGGGAGTCCGAGATCGCCGACGACTGGTCGGAGGTCCGCCAGTGGGCTGTCGACACCCTCGACGAAGAGGACGAACTGCAGGAGATCGTCCAGCTCGTCGGCAAGGACGCGCTGCCGGAAGACCAGCAGCTCACGCTCGAAGTCGCTCGCTACCTGCGTGAGGCCTGGCTCCAGCAGAACGCACTCCACGACGTCGACACCTACTGTGAACCCGAGAAGACCTACCGGATGCTGACGGCGATCAAGACCTTCAACGACGAGGCCTTCGATGCGCTCGAGGCAGGCGTCCCGGTCGACGAGATCCAGGACGTCGACGCTGCACCGCGACTCAACCGGATGGGCACCTCCGAGGACTGGGAGGCGTTCATCGAGGACATCGAGAGCGATCTCGAAGAACAACTGCGAGCACTGTACTAACGATGAAAGAGTACCAGACTATCACGGAAATCAGCGGTCCGCTGGTGTTCGCCGAAGTCGACGAACCCGTCGGCTACGACGAGATCGTCGAGATCGAGACACCACAGGGCGAGACCCTGCGCGGACAGGTACTGGAATCGAGCGAAGGTATCGTCTCGATCCAGGTGTTCGAAGGGACTGGCGGTATCGACCGCAACGCCTCCGTTCGCTTCCTGGGCGAGACGATGAAGATGCCCGTCACCGAGGATCTGCTCGGACGGGTGCTCGACGGCTCCGGGAACCCGATCGACGACGGTCCGGAGATCGTCCCCGACAAGCGACAGGACATCGTCGGCGAGGCGATCAACCCCTTCTCGCGTGAGTACCCCGAGGAGTTCATCCAGACCGGCGTCTCCGCCATCGACGGCATGAACACGCTGGTTCGTGGCCAGAAGCTGCCGATCTTCTCCGGATCGGGGCTGCCACACAACGAACTCGCGCTCCAGATCGCCCGTCAGGCGACCGTGCCGGAAGAAGAGGAAGGCGACGGCGAAGGCTCGGAGTTCGCAGTCATCTTCGGTGCGATGGGGATCACCCAGGAAGAGGCAAACGAGTTCATGGACGACTTCGAGCGCACCGGTGCGCTCGAGCGGTCGGTCGTCTTCATGAACCTCGCGGACGACCCGGCAGTCGAACGTCAGGTCACGCCGCGACTCGCACTTACCACGGCCGAATACCTCGCCTTCGAGAAGGACTACCACGTGCTGGTCATCCTCACGGACATGACCAACTACTGTGAGGCGCTTCGTGAGATCGGTGCCGCACGTGAGGAGGTTCCGGGCCGACGTGGTTACCCGGGTTACATGTACACCGACCTGGCTCAGCTCTACGAGCGCGCCGGTCGTATCGAAGGCAAGGACGGATCTGTCACCCAGATTCCGATCCTGACGATGCCCGGCGACGACGACACCCACCCGATTCCGGACCTGACTGGCTACATTACCGAGGGCCAGATTATGATGGATCGGGACCTGAACAGCCAGGGTATCGAGCCGCCGATCAACGTCCTGCCCAGCCTGTCGCGGCTGATGGACGACGGTATCGGTGAGGGCCTGACCCGCGAAGACCACGGCGACGTCTCCGACCAGATGTACGCCGCCTACGCTGAGGGTGAGGACCTGCGCGACCTCGTGAACATCGTCGGTCGCGAAGCACTCTCCGAGCGGGACAACAAGTTCCTCGACTTCGCCGACCGCTTCGAAACGGAGTTCGTCCAGCAGGGGTACGACACCAACCGTTCGATCGAGGAGACGCTCGATCTCGGCTGGGACCTGCTCTCGATGCTCCCCAAGACGGAACTCAACCGTATCGACGAGGACCTCATCGAAGAGCACTACCGCGAAGAGGCAGTCGAAGCCACCGCGGACGACTGAGACGTCGACTGTAGCGATTTCGTCGTTTATCAGCTTTTTTCCCGCCGTCGGAACGCCGTACTGTTTACCTGATAGGGGTTGCTGTACGCTCGGCCGGTCTGGTCGTCCTGCGGTGAATTACGCGATATCAGCCGTTAACAGGTACGGAACGGTGCTTGTCGCGATGTAACTGTACTGTTCACGAACTTGCCGCCAGTTTCTCTCACTCGCTTCTATAGAACTCGGTCGTTCAGGGATTCGGACGTCGCGTTCGGCTGGAGACATCAGGGTCCCTGCCACTGCAGCGACGTGAGGAACACGAGAATCATCACTGCGAGAATTACGAGTGCGTGATCCGTCGCCCACCGTTCGAACGCCGATGAGAGTACCACTCCAGCGGCGAGCATCCCGAAAATACAACCCATTAGGATTCTGTAGACTTCGCCAGTGACTACCCCGTGGACGAAGATAATCGCGCCGAATGCTGCGAAGAACGCCATCGCCATGCGATTGGTAGCGGCCTCGTTCTCTCGAGCACCCGTCACTGTCGATCGTCGTCCCAGTTCGATTCGTCGACTCCCCATCCATACGCCTCGCTTCGTTCGTCACCGTTCGCGCCGGACCTGTCGTCGCGCTCGCTCGAGCGCGCTCGATCGAACCCGCGTCCTCCACGTTCCCTCGCGAGTCGTTCGGCTTCGTCTCGGTCGAGGACGGTCGCGTTCGACGTCTCACCGAGGATGGCAGCCCACACCGCGATGGTGAGCAGGATACCGAGCAGGAAGACGACGAAGACGGCGCCAGCGGACATCGTTTCTCCTATCGTCGCTCCGAACACAAAGAATTTGTTACTGGGATGAGCAGAACGCGCCATGCGAGACGACGACCGCGGCTGTCCGAAGTGTGGACACGAAGAGACCGAGATGGACGAGATCTCCACGACCGGCAGCGGAATGTCACGTTTCTTCGACATCCAGAACCGCCGGTTCATCGTCGTGAGCTGTACGAGTTGTGGCTACTCCGAACTGTATCGCGGCCAGTCTTCCGGTGAGATCGTCGACCTCTTCCTCGGGTAGAACGACCGGGTTCGCCAGCAAAACTGTAAACAGTTATCCGGCTGGGAGCGCAATCCACCGACAAGATGGCCAAGGACGTAAAGCCCACCCGCAAGAACCTGATGGAGATCGAAGACCGCATCGAACTCTCCGAACGCGGGCACGGCACCCTCGAGAAGAAACGGGACGGGCTGATCATGGAGTTCATGGACATCCTGGACAAGGCCCAGGACGTCCGTGGCGACCTCGCCGACGACTACGAGCAGGCCCAGAAGAAGATCAACATGGCACGCGCCATGGAGGGCGACGTCGCGGTTCGCGGGGCTGCAGCCGCACTCCAGGAACACCCCGAGATCACCACTGAATCGAAGAACATCATGGGCGTCGTCGTCCCACAGATCGAATCCTCGCGCGTCTCCAAGAGCCTCGACGAACGCGGCTACGGTATCATGGGCACCTCCGCCCGCATCGACGAGGCCGCAGAAGCCTACGAGGACCTCCTCGAGAGCATCATCCTCGCCGCCGAGGTCGAGACGGCGATGAAGAAGATGCTCCGCGAGATCGAAACGACGAAGCGCCGCGTCAACGCACTCGAATTCAAACTCCTGCCCGAACTCTACGACAGCCAGGAGTACATCGAGCAGAAACTCGAGGAGCAGGAACGCGAGGAGACGTTCCGCTTGAAGAAGATCAAGGACAAGAAAGAGCAAGAGGAGAAAGAAGCCGAACAGGAAACGACAGAAGACGAGGAGGAACCGGTCGAACAGGCCGCTGCGGGTGGCGTCGCCGGCGGAAACTAGTCGCCGATGTCCTGTTCGGAGTGTGGATCGCCGACGATCGACTTTTCCCTTCCCGAGCGGTACCGGGCGTCTCTCTCGACGGACGCCGCCGTCGCGAACTGTTGTACGCGCTGTCTAACTGTCGAACCAGTTACGGACGCCGACACCGACGCGTCGACTCCCGAGTTCGGCCGGATCAGCGACGCCGTTCCGACCGATCAGGAGCAAGCGATCCCACTCCTGCTGGCGCTCGAACTCGCCGATTCACTCGCGACGAACCGAGACGCGATCGAATCGCTACTTCGGGACGTCGAACGGGCAGGCGCGGATCCGTTACTCGCGATCGATCGACTCGCGCGTGACCCCGACCTCGAGCCGCGGGTCGACCTCGAGAGGCGGAGTCACCAGATCGAACAGCTGTTGTACTATAGTAACAACTGAAACTGTTTGCACACCGATCGCACCGCCGTCGTGCGATCGGGTGCACACTGACTTTCAGTGGCTACTATAGAAGAGAGCTAGTCGAGCCCGTTACTTCGCGGTCGGCGTTACGTTCTCGCCGATCGCCTGTTTGACCTGTAACGCCGCGGTCGCAGCCAGACCGCGGGCGACCTCGTCGCGTTCGTCAGCCGTGATAATCTCCTCGGAGACGTCCTCGAGGTCGGGAGTGAAGCCGGCACTGACCGCGTGGCCGACCGGCGGTCGAACGGCGACGGTCACCTGCGGGCCACCGACGCCGGTCGAGACGTCCGAGTCGACGACGTACTCGTTCGGGAGGTACTCGCGCGTGCGCGCGGCGATCCGCGTCACGTCCCGGTGGAGCAGCCGCTTTTGCGTCCTCGAGAGGTCCGGAACGTCGACCGAGGCACGCTGACCAGCGGCTGTTTCACCCGGCAGCCCGGCATACGGCGTATTTCCGTTCATGAGAAGTCTGTACACTAACAAAGTGCCGATGAGTGAAAAGGGTTGGCCTCGATGCACTTGCGCCCGGAATTACAGCAGCGGGTCGCTGTCGCCGTAAACCGCGACGACGACTGCTGTCGTGTAGGTGCCCGAGTCGGCCTGTCCGTTCTCGACTGCGACCTGCGTTTCGTCGAACTCCCAGTCGCGTAGCTCCTGGCCAGTGGCGATTCCTTCACGGACTCGTCGCTCGACGTCTTCGGGGTCGATCTCGCCGGCAGCCTCGTAGAAGAGTCCGGGTCCGAGTTTCGACGCGGAGTCGTCGGACCGGGACTGTGACCACGCAAGTGCGGCGCTGACGCTTCCCGGGCCGGCGGTCGTCGCTCGCGCCTCGACCACGGTCAGCCGCTCTCCTGCCGGCCCGAGATCAGGTGCGGTGCCGACGGCCTCGACGTCGACGCCAGCCGGGATCACCGAGGAGACAGAGACGAGATTGTAGTTCTCGATGCCAGCGTCCGCAAGCGCGGCGTCGTAGGACGACATCGCAGTCGGCGCAGAGGCAGAACCCCAGACGACTCGAATCGTGCTCATGGTCGCTCTCGGGGATCGACGGCGTAAGGAGTTGCGGTTCGAGAGCGAAAAGAGAGGCTACTGGTAGAAATAGCCGGCCGACGAAATCACGTCGCTCGAGTCGTCGTCTTCCAGTTTCTCCAGTGCATCCACGAAGTCCTCGTGGCGGACCTCGTCGCGTTCGTTGCGGATGGCGAACATGCCGGCCTCGGTTGCGAGGCTCTCGACGTCGGCACCGGAGTAGCCCTCGGTCTCGTCGGCGAGGTCGCCGAAGTCGATCTCGTCGGAGACGTTCATGCCACGGGTGTGGATCTCGAGGATCTGCTCGCGGCCGTCGCGATCGGGTTCGGGGACTTCGATGAGGCGGTCGAACCGGCCCGGACGCAGGATAGCGCGGTCGAGCATGTCGAAGCGGTTGGTCGCGGCGATGATTCGGATCTCGCCGCGGGCCTCGAAGCCGTCCATCTCGGAGAGCAGTTGCATCATGGTTCGCTGGACCTCGGCGTCGCCGGAGGTCTTCGACTCCGAGCGGGTGGTCGCGATGGCGTCGATTTCGTCGATGAAGATGATGGCGGGTTCGCGCTCGCGGGCCATCTCGAAGAGGTCGCGGACGAGTCGCGAGCCCTCGCCGATGAACTTGCGGACGAGTTCGGAACCAGCCATCTTGATGAAGGTGGCGTCGGTCTTGTTCGCGACCGCTTTCGCGAGCATCGTCTTCCCGGTTCCCGGCGGGCCGTACAGAAGGACGCCGCTTGGCGGGTCGATGCCGACCTCTTCGAACCGTTCGGGTTCGGCGAGTGGCTGTTCGACGGCTTCGCGAACCTCCCGGACCTGCTCGTTGATGCCGCCGATGTCCTCGTAGCTGACCTCCGGCCGCTCCGTGATCTCCATCGACTGGGCGCGGGCGTCGGTCTCCGCCTCCAGCACCGTCTGGATTGCAAAGGAGTCGTTGACAGCGACGCGGTCGCCGGCCTCGACGCGGTCGACGATTCGCGGAGAGACCTCGGTGAGGACCTCCTGGTTGTTGCCGTGCTGTTTGACGACGACCTCGCCGTCGTCGTCCATCACGTCCTCGACGGTCGCGATGTACAGCGACGAACTCTTGAGCGTCTCGTTTTCCCGTTCGACGCGATCGACCTTCTCCCGGAGGCGGCCGCGGCGGTCTTCGGCCTCCTCGAGCTGGGTCGAGAGCTGTTCGTTGACGTCCACGAGATCTTCGAAGTGGCCCCTGAGCGCCTCGAGCCGCTCGTCTTCGGGGAGATCGGGATCGATATCGCGATGAGGTCGGTCGGGAATAGACGGGCTTCGAGACATCCTGACGTTCCCGGGTACGGGGCCCACGATAAATGTGCCTTTGGGTCCCGGTCGGTTTTCGGGGAGGGCGAGATAGTTCCAGTAGCGAATTAGTCGCGGTCGGTTTGCTCCGCCTTCAGTTGTCGGGCGACGTCTCGGACGCGTTGCTCGTGCTCAGCCGAGAGTCCTGTCTGCTGGGCACTCTCGAGTTGTGAATCGACGACTGCGTTCTGTTGCGGGCCCCAGACCTCGGGTGGATTCTCGGTAATGTAGTCGACCCAGTCCGTGACGGCGGCTAATCGCTCTTCGTCGATTCGTTCGTGTTTCGCCGCCAATCTCTCAAATTTCTCTGAGTCGCTCATACGTATCGAGAACGTCCAGTTCGGTAGCCCAGTGTTCGAGGTCCGTCTCCCTAAGCGTTTCTCCGAAGAGCGAATAGAGGTGAGCGGCGTCTTCGAAATCTTTCTGCCCGCCCAGGTAGAGTTTGTACGCGATCTGAAGTTCGAGCGGACCGATTGGGATCGTCTCACCGGCAACCCGTGCTTCGATCGCGTTCGAGAGCGAGGCACGGTCGAATTCGTCAGTCGGGAACTTCACTTCCAGATGTGGCGTCGTTTGCCCGTCCGGGGCGACCCAGATGTTCGTCCCTTCGGAAAGATTTCCGTACATCTCCTCGAGCGGCATCGCCGGCCCCCAATAGTCGGCATCTCGGAGTTCTTCGACTACCGTCTCGATTTCGGTCTCAGAGAGCGGTTCGACGAGTACGTCGATGTCGTCCGTCGCTCGTGGACGGCCAGTGAGAATAGCGAGGTAGCCCGCAATGTAAACATGTTCGACGTCGAGATCGGATAGAACTGCGGAGAAGTCGATAGCGAGTTCATCGAGAGCGTTAGGTTCGCGATCAACGACGAGTGTATCGCCGCGAAGTTCGATTCCGCTCATCGTCGGTACTTGTGTGACGTCGTCAATAAGTGTGTACTACAGTTGGGGATCGGGTCAGCGTGTCATACGGATTGCTGTAACGATTTACCGGCGCAACCGCCGCCCGGGTCGCGGTTGCGCCGGAAATGACTTACAGTAAACCGTATCAGCCCAGCAGCGACTCCATCTCCTCGAGTCGCTGCCCGTACGTCTCGAGTGCACGCTCGATCGGTTCCGAACTGCTCATGTCGACGCCAGCAGTCTGCAGCAACTCGAGCGGGTACTCGCGAGAGCCCTGCCGGAGGAACTCGAGGTAGTCTTTGGCTGCGGTCTCGCCTTCTTCGAAGATACGGTCGGTGATCGCGAGCGCGGCGGAGATGCCGGTCGAGTACTGGTAGACGTAAAAGGCCCGGTAGAAGTGCGGGATGCGCATCCACTCGCGGGCGATGCGGTCGTCGACGGCTGCTGGTTCGTAGTACTCCGCCTTCAGGTCTCCGAAGAGTTCATCCAGTCGGTCGGCGGTGAGGGGTTCGCCTTCTTCCTCGAGTCGGTGGGCCTCGTGTTCGAACTCGGCGAACAGGGTCTGGCGGTAGAGCGTCGAGCGAACGCGCTCGAGGAATTCGTTGAGGACGGCCTTGCGGAACTCGGGATTGTCGACGGTCTCGAGCAGGTGGTTCGTCAGCAAGGCCTCGTTGACGGTGCTTGCGACCTCGGCGACGAAGATTTCGTAGCTCGAGTAGACGTACGGCTGCTGTTCTTTCGTGAACTGGGAGTGCATCGAGTGGCCGAGTTCGTGGGCCAGCGTGTACATCGAGGCGACGTCGTCCTGGTAGTTCATCAGGATAAACGGCTGGGTGTCGTAGGTGCCACTAGAGTAGGCTCCCGACTGTTTGCCCTCGTTCTCGTAGACGTCGACCCAGCGCGACTCGAGGCCCTCGGCGACGCGGGACTGGTATTCTTCGCCCAGTGGTTCCAGTGCGTCGACGACGTATTCGGTTGCCTGGTCGTACTCGAGGTCGGGGCCCTCGTCGCCGGTCAGGGGCATGTAGAGGTCCCACATCTGGAGGTCGTCGACCTCGAGGGCCTCGCGTTTCAGTTCCGCGTGGTGGTGGAGCTTCTCGAGGTTGTCGTTGACGGTTTCGACGAGGTTGTCGTAGACGGAGACGGGGACGTTCGGACCGTCGAGCGCGGCTTCGCGGGCGGTGTCGTAGTTGCGCGCCTGCGCCGTCTTGACGTCTGCCTTGACGCTGTTCTTGTAGGCCGCGGCGACGGTGTTTCGCATGGACTCCCACTCGTCGAAGTAGTTCTCGTAGACGCGCTGGCGGAACTCCCGGTCGGGGCGTTTGAGCAGGTTGGTGAAGTTGCTCTGGGTGATCTCGACGGCATCTCCGTCGGGGTCTTCGACAGTGGGGAACTCCATGTCCGCGTTCGAGAGCATGTTGTAGACCTCCCCGGTCGCACCCGTGACCTCGCTCAGGTCCGCGAGCAGTTCCTCGACCTCCGCCGACCGCGTGTGCGGTTTCATCCGGAGCACGTCGTCGACGTAGTGGTCGTACGTCTCGAGGTCGGATACGTCGTCGATCATCTCGTCGAACTCCTCGCGGGTCAGTTCCTGCAGTTCGGGTTCGATGAACGACGACGCAGACTGGGCGTCGGCCGCGAGCGACTGTGAACGGGCAGTCAGCGCCTGATAGTGCTGGTCCGTGGTGTCCTCGTCCCGTCGCATTCGGGCGTAGGCCGCGACGGTCGACACCTCGCGCATGATCTCGTCGCGCAGCTCCAGCACCGACAGCAACGTCTCGGCGTCGTCGGTAACCTGTCCCTCGTAGTTCGAGAGTTCCTCGACGCGTTCGGCGACGTTCTCGTAGGCCTCCTCCCAGTCGTCGTCGGTCGCGTAGATGCTCTCGAGATCCCAGGTGTACTCCTCGTCGATTTCCGAGCGTTCGGGGACTGAACTCATAGCACGTGCTTCGAAACGAAAGTGGTAAAACGTATCGGACGACGAGCGCAGCCACTCGGCCGTCGACGTTTGTCAAGACCTACGGAAGGCTCTCTGGCGGACGACGTCACGGCATAGAGATGGTGACGTCGGCCGTCGCAACGGTTTCGCCGTCGGATCGGACGTCGATGGTCACGCTGTTTTGGTCCGGATGAATCCAGTCCCAGTGGATGTCGGCCGTCTCCGTCTGATTCGGTGGCACGACCAGTTCGTCTTTCGGCGTGGTTTTCTCTTCGTCCCCGTCGAAGGTGAGGGTTATTCGAGTCACTCGTAGCGGCGTATCACTCCGATTTTTGATGCGTACTTCGAACGTCTCGACGGCGTATTTCGTCCCGCGTTCGTCGAGTTCCAAGCGAGTATCCACGATTTCGGCTCTCGAACGCGATTCGCCGGGGATGGAGGGGGACTCTTTCAGCGGATCCGACGACGTAGGCATGCTTCGTTTGGTGCCGTCGCCGGACGGCTCGCCGTCCGGAGCGAATTTGGTGAAACACCTGTAACACCGGTAGTATCTCTCGGACGGTGGAAACATCGCCCCACCCGTCCGAATCCTCCCCACGAGGAACCTGCTCTCGCAGTTCGGACACGACGGCCTTCCGAGTACCATACCCAAAGGTAATCTCGAGTACGTATGGGTTTTTGGAAAGTGACTGTCATCGAACGAAACCGGCTCTCGCCGTCGGCGGGCGGCAGGCGTTCGCTCGACGATCCTCAGTCGGTGTGCAAACAGGTTCGGTGGCTCCTGTAGCCGCCGGGATTCGTGACCATCAACGTATTCTGTCCGAGCGTGTACGAACGTGTATGGACGACGGATTCGCTGACGACGAACGTCTCGAGCGGGCGCTCGGTCGAGCCTGGCGTGACGACCTGCCGTGGGAGTTGCTGACCGAACTGACGCAACTCCCACACCGAATGGGTGGCTCCGAGCACGAAGCGCGTGCGGCCGAAATCGTCGCCGAGACGTTTGCGGAAGCAGGCCTCGAGGACGTCGAACAGCGGGAGTTCCCGATGCACCACTGGCAGCGAGGTCACACCGAATTCGAGGTGGTACGCGAGGACGGCCCCGATCGTACGTTCGCGGCGATTGCGCTTCCATACTCGCCTGCTGGCGACGTCGAGGGCCCGCTGGTCGACGTCGGCTACGGTACGCCCGAGGAGATCGCCGAGGCCGATCTCGAGGGGGGAATCGCCGTCGCGAGCACGACCACGCCCGCCGAGAAGCGGTTCGTTCACCGCATGGAGAAGTTCGGCCACGCCGTCGACGCCGGTGCGGAAGCGTTCGTCTTCGTCAATCACGTCGACGGGCAGCTTCCGCCGACGGGTGCACTCGAGTTCGCCGGCGAAGCAATTGCGCCGGGGATCGGCGTCAGCGCGGAGACTGGCGACTGGCTCAGGGAGTACGCCGAACGCGGAGCCCACGGCCGAATTACGGTCGATGCGACAACCGACGAGGGCTCGAGTCGCAACGTCACCGGCGTCGTCGGTCCCGACACCGACGAAGAGATTCTCGTGGTCGCTCACTACGACAGCCACGACGTCGCCGAAGGCGCACTCGACAACGGCTGCGGGATCGCGACGGTCGCCGGCGCAGCGTCGACCCTCTCGGAAGTCGCCGACGAACTCGACCGTCGGGTCCGGATCGCCGGCGTCGGCTGCGAGGAGATCGGGCTGCTCGGCGCGGAGGCGCTGGCCGAGGGCCTCGACCTCGAGTCGGTCCGCGCGGTGGTCAACGTCGACGGTGCTGGCCGGTTCCGGAACCTGGTAGCGATGACCCACGGCTCCGACGATCTCGGTAACCTGGCGGAGCGGGTAACTGACGCGGCCGGGCAACCGGTCGTCCGCGACGACGACCCCCATCCGTTCAGCGATCACTGGCCGTTCCTCCGGGCGGGCGTCCCGGCGCTGCAACTGCACAGCGATCCACCGGAGGGCGGCGAACGCGGCCGTGGCTGGGGCCACACTGCAGCCGACACGCGGGACAAGGTTGACCCGCGAAATCTGCGGGAACACGCCATGCTGACGGCACTGCTGGTGCTCGAGTTGACGGACGAGGACGAATCGGTCTCGCGGATCGACGTTGCGGATCTGCGGGAGAAATTACGAGCGCAGGACTACGAGCCGGGAATGCGAGCCGCTGGAATCTGGCCCGACGGCTGGAACAGTTAGAACGGCGTATCCGGCGGCACGTCCCGCGAAGACCCCTCTCCCAGACCGTCGAAGCCGGTCGTGACAGCGACCGAATCGATCGCCTCGACGTCTCCCGGAAGCCGTCGCTGGATCGCCTGGGTCGTCATCGGACTCACGCCACAGCCGGTACACGCGCCACTGAGGTTGATCTCGACGTGACCTGCCTCTACGTCGACGTCGACGATCGAGAAGTCACCGCCGTGGCCCTGGATCTGCGGAAAGTTTCGCGCGAGAAACGACGAGACGTCGTTTCGAACCTCGTCTTCGCGGTCCGCGTCGGCGCGCCGGGAATCACTCATGTGAGTCGAGAGGGACTCGAGCGTGGTATACCTGTCTCTCCACCTACCCGCGCATCTCGGCGTCGACCGCCGTCCGAACGACTCGAGCGACGCCGAGCATGACGGCGAAACAGCCGGCGAAGACGAGCGCGGCGAACAGGAAGAGACCGAGACCGACGGCTCCGGCGTTCGGGTGGGTGAGCAACGGCGACGAGATGCGGACGGCGAGCGCGAGGAGCAACACTCCTGCGGCGACGCGGATCGACGCACGCCAGTATGCACCGTACTCTTCCGGCGACAGTTCCATGCGCCGAACTGTGTACTGGGGGTAAAAAGCCTCTTCGTCCGCCGTCGGCCGCCGCTACGAATCGCTGGTCTCGACGCCGTCGGCTAACTCCCTCGCGACTCGTGCTCCCGTCTTTCGTTCGAGCGCCCGCTCTCCGAACACCGCTCGTGCGCTCGCGGCAGCCGCCTCGTCGACGGTAAACTCGAGGTCGGGGTACGCGACGGCGGTCAACACCAGCGGCTCGGGCGCTGCAGGGGCGACGCCCTCGGGCCCCGGCAACGGCTCGGGCGAGAACACCCGGTCGACCTTCTCGAGGCTCGACGTTCCGGCCCCGATTTCGCGGACGAGAGAGACGAGTCGTCGGACGAGTTGGTGGGCGAAACCGCCGGCAGCGACGGTAAAGACGAGGTAGTCGCCGTCCCGACTCGCCTCGATCGACAGCGAGCGTTCGGTGCGGTCGGGGTCGTCGTCGGGCGTGAGGTTGTGGTAGTCGTGGCTGCCGGAGAGTTCCCGGCAGGCTTTCCGGACGAGTTCGTCGTCGACGCGGGCGACGGACTCGAGCGAGAGGGGAGTTTCACCGTCCGCAGGTGGCGCGTACAGCTGGTAGGTGTACTCTCGACGGGTCGCGTGGTGGGTCGCGTGGAACCCCTCGGGTGCGTCGGCGCTGGCCCACGCCCGAACGTCTGCAGGTAACTCCGCGTTGAACGCACGCGGCGTGAGCCAGTCCGGAACCTCGAGTCCGATCGTCTGGGCGAGCGCGGAGACGCCCCTGTCGGTTCGTCCCGCGGCGGCGTAGCCGGCCGGCTTCTCGGCGTCGGGGGCGAGCACCTCGAGCGATCGAAGCGCCTCGAAGACCGCGTCCTCGACGGTCGGGACGGACGGCTGGCGCTGGTAGCCGTAGTAGTCGGTGCCGTCGTAGGCGATCCGGAACGCACGCAGCTTTCTCTCGTCCGGGGTCGACGACGGTGTCCGGGGCGCGGGCATCGTTCGTACTCGACGATTCGCGCCACGGAGTTAGAGGCGTCGTTACTCCGTCGGCCTCGAGGCCGATGTGACTACGTTCGACGTCGAAATTTCTAGAGAGTAAAATTAATTCTCCTCAATCAATGTCATTTCGTATGAGCTTGCCCTCCACACGACGAAGCGTATTGCTGACTTTCGCCACAGCTACGAGTATCAGCCTTTCAGGATGCCTTTCCGGGGATCTAACCTCAAACGTGGAGGAGATTTTGAACGAGGACGAAGATAGACAGCTGTTATTTATCGTCCTGAACAACAATACAACCGACGAACAGCAGATCGACGTTCGGGTCGAGAAAGACGGGGAGCCCGTCGTCGAGGCGTCGTACGAACTTCCTCCAGCTGGAACCTCGAGAGCGGACGTTGCTGGAACGACGCCAGCGTCCCAGTACATGATCGAACCGAACTGGTCGGACGAACCTGCAGCGTATGGCATCCGGGTACGATATCCGGAGTCGGACTCCTGGGTCGAAAAGACGGTCGCCGAAGGCGATCACGAGCACGTCGGGGCCTGGGTTACTCTATGGCCCACTCCAGAAGTTGGAATTATCGGATATCCAGAAAGCGAGACCGAGGTAGCGGAAGGGGACCGTGCAGAGAGACGAGTGACAGTACCAGAGGTCGAAGACTGGATCGAGTCGTTTCTCGAAGATCAAGGCGAGCGTGAGTATCACGTCGAAAGCGGCTAAACTACTGTAATTTGCTTTCCCGACACAGCGAAGCAGATCCGCCCAGTAGTTCGAAATGCATATTCTCGAGGCGAAAAATCACGGCTTTAGCCGTGGAGAACGTTACTCGTCGATCCAGGATATCGCGGCCATCGCCTTCGGGAAGCCGACCGTCGGGATCTGGAGGGCGGCGACGTGTCGCAGCGGCTCCGGGTCGACGTCCTCCTCGAGCGCCCACCGGACGTGGGAGTGGACGGCTCCCTCCGACTGGGTGCCCGACGGCAGTTCCGTGAGGTCGTCGATTTCGTCGACCATGCTCACGTAGCTTCCAGACCGCCGGTGTTAACGATCGGGTGTGGTTCTATGAGGTTCGAGAACGGCTCCGTCAGGTCGACTCGAGGCCGATTTTCCGGGGTGGTGCATCTCGATATCGTGAATCACCTGCATAATCCGGGCTGACGACCTTCCCCGTGAGGGGTGGAGTTGTCCTATCATGGCGGAATCCAACGGACGTGACGTGGAGTCACACGATACTGTGCGGAACGTCGTTCTCGTCGTTCTCGATACGGCCCGCGCTACCAGCGTGGGTGAGCGAACGACCCCGACGTTGACGGGGCTGGCCGAGGAAGGAACGACGTTCGACAACGCTTTCGCAGCGGCTCCCTGGACGTTGCCTTCTCACGCGTCGATGTTCACCGGCACCTACCCGTCCGAACACGGAGCTCACGGCGGCCACACCTATCTCGACGCGGAGTTTCGAACGATCCCCGAGGCCTTCGCCGACGCTGGCTACCGAACCATCGGCGTCTCGAACAACACCTGGCTCACCGAGGAGTTCGGATTCGACCGCGGGTTCGACGAGTTACGCAAGGGCTGGCAGTACATCCAGTCGGACGCAGACATGGGCGCAGTCGTCCGGGGCGAGGACCGACGCGAGAAGATTCAGGCAGCCCGCGAGCACCTCTTCGACGGAAACCCACTCGTCAACGCAGCCAACATCCTCTACAGCGAGGTCTTCCAGCCGAGCGGTGACGACGGGGCCGACCGATCGACCACCTGGATCGCGAACTGGCTCGAGAACCGCCGCGAGGACCGGCCGTTCTTCCTCTTCTGTAACTTCATCGAACCCCACGTCGAGTACGATCCACCACGCGAGTACGCCGAGCGGTTCCTGCCCGACGGAATGAGTTACGACGAGGCGACCGACATTCGCCAGGACCCTCGCGCCTACGACTGTGGCGACTACGGACTCTCGGATCGCGACTTCGCCGCTCTCCGCGGACTGTACCGCGCCGAACTCGCGTACGTCGACGATCAACTCGCCGAGATCCGGACGGCCCTCGAGGACGCCGGCGAGTGGGAGGACACGATCTTCGTCGTCTGTGGCGATCACGGCGAACACATCGGCGAGCGCGACTTCTTCGGTCACCAGTACAACCTCTACGACACCCTGCTCGACGTTCCGCTGGTCGCCCACGGCGGGCCGTTTACCGACGGCGGCCGACGGAGCGAACTCGTCCAGTTGCTCGACCTGCCAGCGACACTGCTCGAGGCGGCCGGCATCGACGACCCGGAACTGCTCGAGCAGGGTTCGGGACAGTCACTGGTACCGTTGGTCTCGGACGCTCACACGACGCGAACTCGAGACGCCGTCTTCGCCGAGTACGTCGCCCCGCAGCCGTCGATCGAGCGTCTCGAGGCTCGGTTCGGTGAAGACGCGATTCCCGACCGCGTCCGCGAGTTCGACCGCCGTCTCCGGGCGATCCGGACGAACGAGTACAAGTACGTCGAGGGCAGCGACGGCTTCGAACGGCTTCACGACGTCTCAAGCGACCCCTCCGAGACGACGAATATAGTCGCGGACAAACCGGAACGAGCCAGGCGACTTCGGAACCGACTCGAGGAACGATTCGGTCCGCTCTCCGAGGACGCCGCTCACGACGAGGTCGAGATGCGAACCGACACGAAAGAACGGCTCGCAGACTTGGGATATCTCTGAGCCGCGACTCGAGTGCGAACGTCAAACGTACAGTCGTTCACGGGGACGGGTTTCCGCTTCCGCTGGAAACACGAACTCGTGTCCCCCTCCCTCCACGCGCGACCGGTTCCGATGCAGGCCGTTCACGATCGGTCCGACGGACGCCTCTCGATTGCCGTCGACGCAGCACCGGCAGCACTCGAGGACGTCTCGGTCGAAGTCGGCACTCGTCGCGTCCGGATCAGTATCGACGCCGGGGACGACCAGCACGAACGGACGGTCGTCTCCCCTCTCCCGATCGGTGACGATCGGAGTGCTGTCTACCACAACGGAATCCTGACGGTCACGCTCGAGACCGAAGCGGAGCGACTGTCGCGTCGCTGAGTTCCGGCGCTCTCGTACGAAACGCTGTAAAGTTTACTGGTACTCCCGATTCCGACGGTCGCGCCAGAAATGCCTTACAGCGATTCGTATCACTCGTCGACAGCTATCGACGCACCGCAGTCGGGACAGACGAGTCCCTCGTCGCCGATGCGTGCGTGATCGTGCCCACAGTCCGGGCACGTAACCGAATCCTCTCCGAGGACCGGAATGCGATCGACTCTGACGTCCTCCGACTCGCGGGGTGCACCGAGCGCCAGCGCGACGAGTCGGTCGTCCACGTCGTTCCATCCCGTCTGGAACTCACCGGGTGCGAACCGTATCGCCTCGTTCTCGCCGATCCGAACGGTCCGTGGGCCGTCGTCGTCCGCTGCTCGACCGACCTCGAACGTCGCCTCGCCTTCGAGGACGACGAACACCTCCTCCTGGTCCGGGTGGGCGTGAGCCGCGCCGCTGAATCGCTCGCCGGGTTCGAGGGCATACTGAACCATCGAGACGCCCTCGAGCGACAGCGGCTCCGTCAGATCCCGACGGTCGGTGTGGAGGTTTTCGTCGTACGGTTCGGCGGGCAGGTCGTCGATCGAGATCCGTTCCATGGCCAGATTCCGTTCGCCTGACACAAATAGGTCCCCCGCAACCTCGCCGCCAACGTTTATCCTCGCCACCGGTGTCCGTCGCCCATGACGAGATCACCGCGGCTCAACGCACTCCGTCGAACGCTCGAGGCCGGAGACGTCGCACTGGGCATTCTCGAGAGTACTTACTCGCCGGCGCTGATCGAACTGTACGGCGAACTCGGCCTCGATTTCGTCTGGATCGACCTCGAACACGGCGGTCCGAGTCCCCGTGACGGCGATCGTCTCGAGGAACTCCTGCGGGCCGCGGACGTCTCGGGGACGGAACTACTCGTTCGGCTGCCAGATCCCGATCCCGGCGCGGTCCGGAAGGTCCTCGACGCGGGCGTCCGGAACCTGTTCGTCTCGCGGATCGAGACGGCCGAGGACGTCCGGCAGGCAGTCCAGGCGGCCCGATTCGAGTACGACGGCGAGCCGGGGCAACGTGGATTCGCGAATCCCCGTGCGAGTCGCTGGGGAACCACGAACGACTACGCGGCCACCGAGGACGAGGAGATCGTCGTCGGTGCGACGATCGAACACCCGACCGCAGTCGAGAACCTCGAGGAGATCCTCGCAGTGCCAGAACTCGGCTTCGTCTTCGCCGGCCCGCTGGACCTCGCCGTCGCGACCGGCCATCCCGGCGAACCGGACCACGAGGACGTCGAGGAACTGGTCGAAGAGATTCGGACGAAGGCGCTCGAGGCCGACGTTCCCCTCGGCGGTCTCGGTTTCGGGATGGACGACGTCAACGAGAAGGTCGATGCGGGCTATCAGATATTGAACCTCGGAAGCACGACCGGCGCGTTGCAGGGGGTCGTTCGCTCGTGGTTCACCGAATACGAGGGCGAACGCGAGTGATCCGTGGCCATCGCAGCTGAAAATCCACGACTTTATCCGCCGGAGCCTGTCAGCGTCCCGTATGCTTCACGGCGAGGAGTTCTGGCTCGTCCGGTTTCTCTTCCAGCGGGGGCTGGCTATCCTCTATCTGCTCGCCTTCCTCGTCGCCGCCTTCCAGTTCCGGGCGCTGGCCGGCGAGGACGGTCTCCTGCCGCTCGAGTGGTACGCCGAAGGTGCGTCGTTTCGCGAACGGCCGAGCCTGTTCTACGTCTATCCCGACGATCGGGTCGTCGGGCTGGCGGCCTGGAGCGGCGTCGTCCTCTCTGCGATGGCGGTGCTTGCGGTACCGTACTGGCTGCCCGACGCATACGCGACGCCCGCATCGATGGTCCTGTGGGCCACGCTGTGGCTGCTCTACCTCTCGTTCGTCAACGCCGGGCAGACCTTCTACGGCTACGGCTGGGAGTCGATGCTGCTCGAGACCGGCTTCCTCGCGATCTTCCTCGGAGCAGGTCCCGTCGAGCCGCCGGTCGTCGTCTTCCTGTTGCTTCAGTGGGTGCTCTTCCGCAATATGTTCGGTGCAGGGCTGATCAAACTCCGCGGGGACGACTGCTGGCGCGACCTGACCTGCATGGACTACCACTACGAGACCCAGCCGATTCCGAACCCCGTCAGCTGGTTCGCCCACCACCTCCCCGATCGGTTCCACCGCGGCGAGACGTTCGGAAACCACGTCGTCGAACTGCTGATTCCGTTTCTCTACTTCGCGCCTCAGCCCGCCTCCTCGTTCGCCGGCGTCGTGACGATCGGCTTCATGGGCTGGCTGATGCTCACCGGGAACTTCGCGTGGCTGAACGCCCTGACGATCGTGCTCGCGATCGCGACCTTCAGCGACGGGATCCTCGAGGCCGTTCTCCCCGTCGCCGCACCCGAAACCGTCGCGACGCCGCTCTATCTCGAGGGCACGGTGATCCTGATCGCGGTCGTCGTCCTCGCGATGAGCATCCGGCCCGTCGAGAACATGCTCTCGGAGAGCCAGACGATGAACACGGCGTTCGACCCGCTGCACCTGGTCAACACCTACGGCGCGTTCGGTTCGGTGACGAAGGATCGCTACGAGGTCGTAATCCAGGGAACGACCGACGAACGGCCCGACGAGGACGCGGAGTGGCGAACCTACCGGTTCGAGGGGAAACCGACCGATCCGAGCCGTCGGCCGCCACAGATCGCGCCGTACCACCTGCGACTGGACTGGCAACTCTGGTTCGCCGCCATGCGACCGACGCCGCGTCGCCAGCCGTGGTTCTACCGCCTGCTCGTGAAACTGCTCGAGCGCGACGAGCGAACGGAGTCGTTGCTCGCCGAAGTGCCGTTCGAGGACGGCGAACAGCCGACCCACGCTCGGGCGATCCGCTACCGGTACCAGTACACGACGCCCGAAGAACGCGAGGAGACCGGCGACTGGTGGCGCCGCGAGCGGGTCGGCACCTACGTCCACCCGGTGAGCCTCGAGGAACTTCGAACGCGAGCACCGGCGGCGTAACCCCGGTTATCGATCGCTCGAACTCGAGTCGTCGTCTTCGCGGTCTCGTCTCACTGGTGGGGTCTTCGAGACGACCTGGCCCCACTGTGCCCGGTGGTCGGCGACCGACCGGTAGCCCCACTCGCGGAGGCGGCCATAGTCCTCGAAGTTCCTGAGGAACAAGACGCCGTCCCGGAGCGGCTTGGCGACGTCGGAGCGGACGAACGCCTCCTCGATCGAGGCGCCACAGGAGTAAACCCACTCGTCCGTTACCAGATGCGAGCAGGCCTCGTAGTTCTCCGGCAGTCGCTCCCGTAGCTCGGGCGTCAGATCGCTGAAGCCGACGATCCGGAGGTCGGTGCGCTCGTCGAAGAACTCGGCCCACCAGGTACAGAACCCGCAGTCGTCGTCGAAGACGAACGTGTCCTGGGTGTGGCTCACGTGAGAACAGACGGCCTCGAGGTACAAAATACGCCACCCCGACACGCGGAATACTTCCGTCGGACTCGAGAAAGATCGATATGGAGCGATTCGTGCAGGCGATCGTGGCCGGCGGAATCGCGCTCGTCGCCGGGCTCTGGCTCGTCGAACTGTTCGAGTGGTGGTCGCTCGCGTGGCTGGCTGGAGTCGTCCTCGCCGTGGTCGGTACTGGTAGTGTCTTCGCCGGGATTTTCAGCGAACTCGAGAGTGAGCTAGTTCGTGGTTCTGAGTGATCACTTCTTTCGGTATTTTCGTAGTTTTCACTCCTAACGCTCTTTACGGTAGATACTGTAGTTCCATTCGACGATGTCCATCGATCGAGACACCTTCGAGAACGCGAGCGAGGAAGAGCTTTCGGGACTTTCGGTTCCGGAGCAAGTTCTCGGGTTCCTCGCTGCAAACGAAGATCGGGCATTCAAGGCCAGGGAAATTGCCACCCAGATCAGCGTCGACGAAGGCGCTGTTAGTACAGCACTCTCGCGGTTGAAGGACCGCGATCTGGTCGAACACAAAGCGACGTACTGGGCAATCACCGAAGACGCCGACCGCCTCGAAAGATACAGCGGCTACGAGCGGGCAACTGCCCTGTTCAACGAACAGTTCGGTACGGAAGATAGGGACGCTTGGCGTGAACACGCTCCCAGCGAACCACATCCGAACGTGGAGAACGAACAGTGACTGACGAAGAGTCCCCGATCTTCGAGCGAGGCGATGTCGTCTACGGCGACGACCCGTTCAAAGGTGACGGAGCTGCTCGACCCTGGCTCATTCTCTCGAATCACGAAGGTCGTCCGTTCCACGGTGAGCAGTACATCGTACTAACGTTAACGTCGAAGTCCTGGATGGATGACCTCATCTATATCTCCGAGGAGAGTTGGATTCGTGGTGGAACGCCGGACGAGAGCCGAATAATTCCATGGGGTGTCCAATCGATCGACCACGGCGACATCGATTTTTGGCAGGGCCGACTGAAAGAGTCTCTCGTCGACGAGGCGGTTTCTGCCCTCGTCGACGAATTGCAGTAGTCCCACGCACGTTTCTCTTAACGGGGTGGCTCTCGGTCGACGACAACCACCACGAAATTCCGAAGTTCCCCACTGCCGGAAAATTATTGCATCCCGTCGCCTATTCCGCTCGTATGAGCAGTGCGGCCGGGTCGCTGTCGGAACCGCAGGTACTTGCCCACACCAAGCGGCGGCTCTTTCCGGGCGAGGAGGACGACTCCTACGTCGTCGCCGACACGCAGTTCTCGAAAGACGAGTGGCTCCCCGGACAGCCCATCGAGCCGTCCGTCCGGGATCGGCTGGCACCGTTCAACCACGTGCAGGTCGGCGGCGGCTATCCCGACCTCGTCGGCGTTCGCAACCTCGAGTCGGATCTGCTGGCGGTCGAACGACTCGGCGACGAACCGCCGCTGATCGCTATCGAGGCGAAGGGGTACACGAGCAGCGGCGTGGATACGGAACTCGGGATCGTCCAGGCGTACGACCGTCTCAACGAGGCGAACGCGGCCTACGTCGCCGCACCGGTCGACGTCATCTCCGAGACGGACCGGACGCTCGCGCGGGAACTCAACGTCGGCGTGCTGGGCGTCGACGCGGCGGGGACCGTCGAGGTACTCGAGGTGCCACGCGTCGTCGGCAACCGGACGACGACCGAGGCGCGAGCGTTGCGATTCCAGGCCGGGGCCCAGGGCGTCGCGGACGCTTCGTTCGGGCTCAACCACCCGAAAAACTACCTCGGCTATCCGCTGGCCCATTACGCCGACGGCGATACGGCGACGCTACTGTCGGAGTACGAGGTGGTCAACGCCGTCACGGACGCCCGCCGTGGCGCTGCCTTCCTCGGACTGATCGAGGACGGCACGAGGGTCGAACTGACGTCGCTCGGCGAGGAAGTGATCCGGTTCGGGAAGGCCCGCTACGGGAGCGTCGAGTCGGCACTCGAGCAGTTCGAGAACTGGCACGGCTCGCCGAAACGGTTCGTCGACCTCGCGCCGGCGTGGGGGCAACTGGCTCGTCGCGTCGTCTTCGACTACGAGGCGACGGAACTACTCGTCGGCGAACTCCAGGCGATGCACGACCACGGTATCACGAACCCGTCGCTGGTCGATACCGTCGAGTGGCTCCACGAGCAGTTCCCCTCGTTCACCGTCGAACTGTTCGTCCGCGGGGACGACGACGTTCGCAGGCGAGTCCTGACAGAAGACGGCGACCTCCGTCCGTCGGCACTCGAGGACGGGACCGTCTACCACTCGCCGACAGTGTTTCAGCTGAAAGCGATGCTGTACCACGCCGGCATTCTGACCGAACGCGGGGCCGAGCCGAGCAACCTCGAGCCGACCGAGGACGTCTGGGCTCTCCGTGAGCCCGTGTGACTGTCGTGGCCGTGTCGTCGCTGGCTGAAGACTGTCTCTCGAGCGATACTGGCGTTCGAACCTCGAGCGATTCGACTACCCGGCGACGATTGGACTGGAAAAGAGTCTCCCTACAGCGACGGCGACGAACCGGTGTCGACGGTACGTGGCTCACTGTCGGCAGTGACGCTTCCGTCTGCGAACGAAACGCGGAGATCACCGTCGACGTCTTCGACCCTGATGGTCCGGCCTTCGTAGGCAAACTCGAGACTGGTAAATCCGTCGGATTCGACTAGCGCGTCGATCACGTCGGGATCGATCGTGTCGTAGAGCGGCTCGAGTTCGAGCGGGTCAGTACCGGTTTCGTGAGCGACGAGGTCGATGACCACCATACTGAGTCGTCGCTCCTCGTCTACTACCGTCGTTGCTCGTGAAGCACTCATTACCCACGTCCATGGCACCAGTGGTAAAGTAAATATCCCAAAATTCCGGCCGGTACTGTTACGGTGGAATTACAGTCCAGATCGCTATCTAGCACGAATTAATGAGTGATATAACTCCGAAAAGAGCGTCGTAATTCCTTGTCTGGCCCGTTAGCGTTGTTCTCTCCAGAAAAAGGATTCGGGCAAATCGAACGTTAGTATTTCGCTACTCGAACATTTCTGCCTCGCACAGAGACGGCTACTCCCGTCGCGGGACGTCGTGACGACCGAACCCGTACCGAAGCCGACTGGCCAGCCGTCGCGAGAACCGGCCGTCGTCGGCCCGCGAACCGAAGCGTTCGCCCAGTGCAGTGTAGATCAGCGGCAGCGGTACTTCCTGCTCGAGACCCTCCTGGACCGTCCAGGTACCCGTCGAACCGCCCTCGACGCGGTCGGCGACCGTCCCGAGGTCGTTGCCCTCTTCGCGGAACGCCTCCTCGCAGAGTTCGAGCAGCCACGAGCGGATCACCGAACCGTTGTTCCAGACCGAGGCGACCGACTCGAGGTCGAGGTCGTACCGGCCCTCGTGGAGCAGTTCGAATCCTTCGCCGTAGGCCTGCATTAACGCGTATTCGACGCCGTTGTGGATCATCTTCACGTAGTGGCCCGAGCCCGCGGGCCCCAGCCGTTCGTGGCCGTTCGGACCCGTTGCGACGGCGTCGAACGCGGGCGTAAGTCGCTCGTAGGCTGCTTCGGGGCCGCCGACCATCAGCGAGAAACCTAGTTCCGCACCTGCGGGCCCACCCGACGTCCCGCAGTCGAGGTACGCCGCCGGACAGGACTCGGCGCGCCGAACAGAGTCCTCGAAGTAGGAGTTGCCGCCGTCGACGACCACGTCGTCGCTCTCGAGGTGTGGCTCGAGTTCCTCGAGTGCCGCGTCGACGGGGTCGCCGGCGGGAACCATCAGCCAGACGTGCTTGCCGTCCTCGCTGTCCAACTTTTCGGCGAGAGCCGCGATCGAGTCGGCCGGTCGCGCGCCCGCGTCGGCCGCCGCGTCGACGGCGTCGTCGTCGATGTCGAAGGCGACGACGTCGTGGTCTGCTGCGAGCAGTCGATCGACGACGATCCGTCCCATGCGTCCGAGTCCGATGACGCCCAGTTGCATGGCAGTGGTTCCGCTGGGGAGGGAGGTAGTGGTTGTGATTCCCCGCGCGGGTCGTGTCAGTGGCGTGCTTGCTCGAGACGTGCCCAGCCGATCGCGTCGAGGACGACGATCCGGTCGTTACAGAGAACGTAGACGCCGTTGTACTCGGAGCCGTTGCCGTCGTAGTACGGAAGCGAATCGCGGATTCTGTCGACGACCGACCAGGCACCCTCTCGGTCGATCGTGACGTGTTCCCACTCTTCGCGGGCGTCGTTCCGGATGGCCCGGATGATCGCCCGTTGTGCGCCAGGAATCTTCGACAGGCGTTCCGACGAGGCGTCGACGATCGTCGCGCCGCTTGGAACGTCCGTCTGGTCGACTATCCGCGCACCGAGATCGGCTTTCGACTGTCCGCTGCTCGCGCGCGACCGTCGCGACCGGAGCCAGTAGCCAGCAGCCGCTGCCGTCCCGACGGCGAGCAACGGGAGTGTCATGTCTTTCCCCCTGAGCATCATGGGGAGTACGTTACAGTAACTGACTAAGTATCTTTCGCAAGAATTTTCGTTTCTAAGAAGTCAAGTCTGAAAGGTGATGGGAACCCGGACTACAGCACCGCGGCAACGTTCGACGTGATCGCGCCGGCGACGACGAGCAACGCGATCGCGACCACGGCGGCGATCCGATACAGTCCGAGTGCGTCGGCGGCGGGTTCGCGCAGTTTCTTCCCGTTGAGACCGGCCTCGAACCGCTTCGAGCCGATCTCGACGAGGGCGGCAAGCGCCAGCCAGAGCGCGACCATCACGAGCACCAGTTGCCCGTTGATCGTGCCGAACAGCGAGTCGGCGGTGTAACGAGCCTCTGCAAGGTGAGCACCGGTCAACAACAACACCAGCGCACTCACTCTCGAAATCGTCGTCAGTTTGCTCGAGATCGTCTCGAGCGGTGCCGTCGTGTTGAACGCACCGTCACGAGCCAGTGGAAGAACGACGAACGCGACGTAGACGACGCTACCCGCCCAGATAGCGGCGAAGACGAGATGGAGCGTCTGTGTGATGAACGCATCGACCATACCCTTGGGTTAGAGAGGGATGGTATCAGCGTTCCGACTTACAGCCGTCAGTAACAGTCATCGCTACTATCTTCTTACAGCGAGAGAATCCCGGCGTTTACGCCGTCATCAGAAATCTTCGATTTCTGATTGCCCGTCAGACGTAGTCTGACGACCGGGCGTGAATCGCGTCACTCAACTACGCGAACCACCGCTCGACAGCAGACCGGATCTTCCACGCTAATCCACACCATTAAGTAGATTTCTCTACATAGGCTATGTATGGCGATTGAGGTCACGCGCACCTACGTTGGTTCCATCCAGAACCAGCAACAGGTCAGCGATGGCCTCGATTCGCTCGGCGACTCCGCCTCGAAGATCTGGAACATCGCACGCTGGACAGTTGATCGTATCTGGGAGGTAACCGGCGAAATCCCCGATGAAGGAACGCTGAAATCGTACATGAAGAACCAAGCGTGCTGGAAAGACCTGAACGCACAATCCAGTCAGAAAGTCATCGAAGAACTTTCTGACGCTTTCCAGTCGTGGTTCGACCTGCGACACAAAGACGACGAGGCGAATCCACCCGGCTACCGCAAACATGGCGACACACGCCCCAAGAGTACGGTCACGTTCAAGGCAGACGGCTTCAAACACGATCCAGAGAACAACCGCGTCCGCCTCTCGAAAGGTTCGAACCTGAAAGAGAACTGGTCGGACTTCATCCTCTGCGAGTACCAGACACGCCCAGACGTTGACCTCACAGAAGTCAACAGCGTGCAGAACGTTCGAGCCGTCTGGAACGGCGACGAGTGGGAACTGCACTTCGTCTGCAAAGTCGAACTCGAAACCAACGACTCAGCAGGAGACGGCGTGGCAGGGATCGACCTCGGCATCAAGAACATCGCCACGGTCGCGTTCCCTGACGAGTACGTCCTGTACCCCGGCAACTCGCTCAAACAGGACAAGCACTACTTCAAACGTGCCGAGTACGACACCGAAGGGGAGAACGGTCCTTCGGAGAAGTCGAGGTGGGCACGTCGGAAACTCGCTGACCGAGAGACACACTTCTACCACGTTCTCACGGACACCATTATCACGGAGTGTGTCGAACGGGGTGTTGGAACACTCGCGGTGAGTTGGCCCAAAGACGTGCGAGAGTCCGACTGGGGCAAGACCGGCAACAAGAAACTCCACTCGTGGGCGTTCGACCGTATCTACCAGTATCTCGAATACAAGGGCGAGATTCGTGGTGTCGAGGTACTGAAAGAGAACGAGTGGGAGACATCGAAGACCTGCTCACGGTGTGGAGACGACACGAAATCAAACCGGGTCGAACGTGGGCTGTATGTCTGCTCGTCGTGCGAGTTGGTCGGGAACGCGGATTGTAACGGGGCGGAGAATATGCGTCAGAAGATAACTCCGAGTCCTCACGGTGAGGATAGGAGTAACGGCTGTGTGGCACAGCCATCGGTACACCTGTTCGACCGCGAGAGCGGGACGTTCAACACGAGAGAACAGGTCGTGTCGTAGACCAGCAAATATCCCAACCTACGGTACGGGAAGCCTCGCCGTTTACGGCGAGGAGGATGTCACCATGCGGACCACTGTACGTCGTTTCCAGGACAACCGCAGACAATTCGCGGTCGTCCCGGTCAATCGTTACAGCGGACCGTCTCATTCGAGCCACTCGGGAAGCCAACCGACGACCCGTCGGCGAACGAGCGCGTACCCCAGCGAAACGACGACGGCACCGACGACGAGGGTTGCGATCCAGCCGTCGAAGACGACCAGTGCGGGAATCGCGAGTGCAACGGCGAGTGCGGCGTCTTCGGGTGCGCCGTCGTAGCGAACCCAGCGTCGCGGCCGAATCCACTGCCCGCGAGCGTGGTCGTACACCGCCCGATCGGTCGGATCGTTCCACGGGTCCATCTCCGGACCGCCGCCGAGGGCGTCGCTGGCGGCGTGAAGCCAGGCTGCGACGGCAAACGCAGCGAACGCGACGGAGACACTCGAGGGGACGGCGACGGCAATCGAAACTGCAGGGACGGCGACTGCGAGTCCGAGAACCGGGAAGTGGAGGGTTCGACGATGCTCGAGAATCATATCGAGATCGGGCGCGAGTCCGCCCACTATCGCACCGATAGCCAGCGGCACGCGGAACTCGGGCAGAGCCATCGCTACGGGGGCGACTGCAGCGAGCGCGACGAAAACGTGCGTGGTCGCCATCATCGGCCCCGATCACCGGTCATACCGGTCGTTCGAACCGGAACGGGAAAAACGGGACTACTCGCGGACGTCCCCGGTGGCGACCGCGACGGCCTCGTCGATCCGCTCGAGGATTCCTCTTGCGAGTAGGTAGCGTGCATATCCGTTGGCCTGGCTCCAGCGCCAGTCTTCCTCGTCGTCGTCGAGCCCGGAACGTTCGATGCCGCGGTCGCCGGATTCGATCCACGACTGTGCTTCCTCGGCGAAAAACAGCGTGAGTGGATCCGGATCGTCGGCGAGGACATCCTCGAGTCGTTCGACCGCGTCGCGTTTGGCGGCGTCGATCGCGCCGCTGTCGAGTACGTCTACCTCCTCGGCCTCGATGCGCTCGCGTTCGGCGCGGCCTGCAGCCAGGAAGAGCCATCCTTTGGCGAGTTCGACGGTGCCGTAGACGGCGTACCCACCGTCGACGCGTCGGTCGGAATCCCCGACCAGCGAGTCGCCGTAGCTGGATCGAGAGTACAGCGCGCTGTGAACGTCACGACGGCCGGTTTCGGATTCTCCGACGTCGTCGCCCTCGAACTCGCCGATACGATCGGACCACTCCTCGCGGTCCTCGAGCAGGTCCTCGACGCGGTCGTGGAAGACTGCTCGAGCGTCGGCCATCGTCTCGGCGAAGTGGTCGCCGTCGGAGACGGGGTCGCGTTCCCGGAGCACATCGCGGTAGGTCTCCGCAGTGTCGACCCGAGCCCGATTCTGTTGGACCCCTCCGTACAGGCTTCCGATCCGTTCGGCGCGGCTAGTGTCGTCGTCTCGGTCGTCCACGTCGGCATCCACCCGACGCGACAGGAGCGCCCGTGCCTGGTGGAGATCGTGTTCGACGTATCGGCCGTACGCGAGAAACGTCGCGGGATCGGCGGTCACGTACTCGAACTCCGCGTGTCGATCGCGGGCCCGTTCGAGGTACGACTCGGCGTCGGCGGTCGGATCACGGTCGAACTCGCCGACACGTGCCATCGCGTACGCGTAGCCGCTAGCGGCCTGCCACTGGTGGCCTCGAACCGTCCGAACGGCGTCGGCCGTCGGCGCCTCCCAGGGCCGGTCTTCGGCGTACTCGGCGGCGTGTTCCAGCCGCGGTCGGCTGTACCTGAGAAAGCGATCGTGCTCGTCGGTCTGATCCCATGCCTCGAGCGCGTCGGCGGCGTACTCACCGGTCTCGTCGGCGAACTCGTGGAGCAACTCGTCGGTCGCGTGAACGGGAGCGGGAACGGTCGGGATACTGCGCCGTCGGGTTCGAGCGTAGGCGAGTCGGTTCGGCAGCGTGCTGTAGGCCGTCGTACAGCCGGCCAGGGCAGCCAGACTGCCGGCGCCGGCCGCGGCGAGGAACCGGCGGCGGGAGGGTCGTGGAGGGCGGCTCATAGGAACCGAGAACGACCACCGCCGAATAAAAGGTTGGGTTTCCGAAATGGTGGTCGGCGGAGACGGTTACTCGAGGTTCTCGCCCTGATAACTGCCGTCGTAGACGTCCTCGTGGTCGGCCTCGGCGAACACGATCTGGGCGATCCGGGCGTCGCGTTCGATTTCGACGTCGTGGTGGACCTGCAACAGCCCCTCGCCGCGACCCTCGTAGCCGGCGTCCCAGACGGCCGTGTTGAGCATACAGGAGTTGCGCATCAGCGACGAGCGCGGGTAGACGAACCCGATATGGCCCTCAGGGATCTCGATCCGTTCGTTGTAGCGGGCGACGTAGGCCCCCTCGGGCAGGTAGTACGTATCGGGTGACTTCTGCTCGAGTTCCTCGAGCGGCCGGGCGACGCGGTCGCCGATCTGTTTACCGTCGCGGCCGATGCGACCCGGCTCGAGCTGTTCGAAGACGACGTCCAGGGTGAGGTCGACGCCGTTTGGCTGGACTTGCTCGTCGGTCGTCGGCGAGATGTGCTCGGCGACGAACGCACCGGACCGGAACATGGTGGTGTTCTCACGGCGGCAGCGAGAAAACGTATTCGTTTCGCTCGGGACAGATTGCACGGATTCGAGTTATGAACTTCGCTTCAATACCGGCCAAATGATGGGTACCATTCGGTAATCGAGAGTCCTCGACAGACCGAAAAACTTGCCAGACCACGTGTCTTACCACCTGGAAACGAATTAACAACCGTCATAGAAACACGCTGGATTTATCAGGGCGGGAAGCCGAGTTTCGTGTGCTATGGGACAGACTCTCACCGAAAAGATTCTCGACGACCACCTCGTCGAGGGCGAACTCGAGACCGGCGAGGAAATCGGGATCGAGATCGACCAGGTTCTCACCCAGGACACGACCGGTACGATGGTCTGGCTCCAGTTCGAAGCGATGGGACTGGACGAGGTCCAGACCGAGATTGCAGCACAGTACTGTGACCACCAGACCTACCAGTTCGACTTTAAGAACACCGACGACCACCGTTTCCTGCGTTCTGCGGCCGGCAAATACGGCGCTTACTTCTCTCGCCCCGGCAACGGTATCTGTCACAACGTTCACCGCGAGAACTTCGCGGCTCCCGGCAAGACGCTGCTGGGCTCTGACTCCCACACGCCGACCCCCGGCGGCCTCGGCGAACTCGCGATCGGTGCCGGCGGGATCGACGTCACCGTCGCCATGGGTGGCGCTCCCTACTACATCGAGATGCCCGAGATCGTCAACGTCCGTCTCGAGGGTGAACTCCCCGAGTGGGCTACCGCGAAAGACGTCATCCTCGAGCTTCTCCGTCGCCTCTCCGTGAAAGGCGGCGTCGGCAAGATTCTCGAGTACACCGGACCCGGCGTCGAGACGCTGACCGCCCCCGAGCGGATGACGATCACCAACATGGGGACGGAACTCGGCGCGACGACGTCGATTTTCCCGACCGACGAGCAGACCGAGGACTACCTCGAGCGCGTCGGCCGCGAAGACGAGTTCGTCGAGCTCCAGCCCGACGACGACGCCGAGTACGACGACGAAATCGTCGTCGACCTCTCGGATCTCGAGCCGCTGATCGCCCAGCCGTCGATGCCCGACAACGTCGTCCCCGTCAGCGAAGTCGAGGGCGAATCCGTCGAGCAGGTCATTGTCGGCTCCTGTACGAACGGTGGCTACGAGGACATCCTCCCAGTCGCCAAGATGCTCGAGGGTCGTGAGACCTCGATGGAGACCGAGACCATCGTCGCCCCCGGCTCCAAGCAGGCCTCCGAGATGCTCGCCCGCGAGGGCTGGGTCGCGGAGATGATGGCCGCTGGCGTCAACTTCTCCGAGGCGACCTGTGGTGCCTGTATCGGTATCGGCCACGTGCCCGCTTCCGACTCGGTCTCGCTGCGTACCTTCAACCGCAACTTCGAGGGTCGCTCGGGTATCGAAGACGACAATGTCTACCTCTGTTCGCCGGAAGTCGCGGCCGCAGCCGCACTCAAAGGCGAGATCGTCGACCCACGGAACCTCGCCGACGAACTCGGCGACCTCGAGGCTCCCGGTGTCGAACTCCCCGACGAGTACGACGCCTCCAAGACGGACCTCATCTCGCCGGACGAGGCCGTCGACGACGAACTCATCAAGGGCCCGAACATCGGCGACGTCCCGATCCGCGACCAGCTCAGTAGCGAGGTCGAGGGCGAGGCCCTGCTGAAGATGGAGGACAACATCACGACCGACCACATCATCCCTGCAACCCAGGACATCCTGATGTACCGGTCGAACGTCCCCAAACTCTCCGAGTTCACCCTCTCGCGTGTCGACGAGACCTTCGCCGACCGCGCACTCGATGCCGACGGCGGCTTCCTCGTCGCCGGCGAGAACTACGGTCAGGGCTCCTCGCGCGAACACGCCGCGCTCTGTCCGATGTACCTCGGCATCGAGGGCGTCCTCGCACAGAGCTTCGCACGCATCCACCGTGCGAACCTCTTCAACTTCGGTATCGTCCCGCTGACGATCGACGAGGACACCTACGAGAACATCGACCAGGGTGACGAGGTCGAAATCGTCGACGACGTCTACGACGCCGTCACGAGCGGTCAGGAAGAGTTCACCGTCCGCGTCAACGGTGAAGACGAGTACACCGCAACCCTCGACGCCTCCGAACGCGAACGCGACATCCTCGCCGCCGGTGGCAAGCTCGCCTGGACGAAAGAACAGGCCGAGGGCAGCGGCGCTGCGCCGGCTGACGACTGATCGGCTCTCGTTTCCGTCTTTTTCGAAGTCGTCTTCGTTCTCTCGGATGGACTACTGTCGGTCGTTGACGACACGACTGCGGGCCGAATTGGGGTTGCGCCGGCAATCGTTGCACCAGACCGTATCAGCTGAGAAGCGAGACGCGTCTCCACATTTCGTCCGGAACCCGTACAGACCCACAGCCAGTGAGCCTACTCGACAGGACGGCGATCACCGCTGCGACCAGCCGTCTTCCCCTGTCGCTGGTCACAGTTCGTCACGAGCGAGGTTGCGCAATCGTTCGATGCGCTCCTCGGTCGGCGGGTGGGTGTCGGGGAAGATGTCCGTACTGACCAGTTCCTTCGAGCCGAACGCGCGGTCCTCGAGCGGTGCGAGGTACAGTGCCTCCGCACCCCCGTCGAGTTCCCGGAGGTCCTCGTCGGGCTGGTCCGGCATCGTCTCCGCGAGTTTCTCGAGCGCGCTCGCTAGCGCGGCGGGCGAACCCGTTATCGTCGCTGCGGCCCGATCAGCGGCGTACTCTCGGTGACGCGAGAGCACCCGGTACAGGAGGACGCTCGCGAACCAGAACATCGCCGAGACGGTCATAGTCAGGACTGCACAGATGGTGATAATAACGGTCGCGTAGACCAGTCCGCGCTTGTCGCTGCTGCCTCTCGTCCAAGTTCTGGTCGAACCGAGCGCCTGAAAGAGCCCGTACAGCACGTAGAAGGCGACGACCGCGAGGTAGTAGGTAATCGTCGGCAACAGCCAGGCGACGGTCATCAGGTTCGCGTCCCGGTTGCGGAGGTGAGCGAGTTCGTGGGCGACGACGGCCTCGAGTTCCTCGTCGTCGAGCGTCTCGAGTAGGCCGGTCGTAACCACGACGCGGGCCCGGTCGCCGCCGTCGACGGCGAAGGCGTTGGGGACGTTACTGTGGACGACCGCGACGCCGGGCGTCGGCAGGTCGATCTGGGTGGATAGCCGGTTTACGGTGGCGTGAAGATTCGGATACTCGTCTCGTTCGACGCGTCGCGCACCGACCGAGCCGAGGATCGCACGCGGCCCGTACCGGTACTGGATGGCGATTCCACCCAGGACGACGACCGTCAGAAGGATTGGGTCGATGCCGAAGCCGCTGCTGGACCGCGGATCCTCCAAACTGATCAACGCGATACCGACCGTGTTCGCGAGAAACAGGAACGTGTAGACGAACGCGAACGGCAAGAGGGCGATCAATACGAGTGCGACGACCATCCGGATCCGGAGCTGGCGCTCGGGACCGGGAATCGCCGACTCGAGGGTGTCGGAGACGGATGCAACGAGCATTCGAACGGGTGATCGCCGATCGGAGTCTGGAGCCATCGTCTGAAAGGTCTACGTTCGAGACGTCACCGCGAGCTGATAGTATTGTCGGTGTTACTGTTTTCGCTCTCGAACCGCGAGAAAACACCGTCAGGAGGCAGGTCTAATACCAGTCGTCGCCTACCGACGGTATGACAGTCGTCGCCGAAATCTCGATCGAGGCCGATCAGTTCCTCCTCGGCCAGATCATCGCCGAGCACGCCGGACTCTCCGTCGAACTCGAGCGCGTCGTTCCCGCGGAACAGCGAGTAATGCCGTACATCTGGGGGTACGGAACGGACCTGGCGGCGTTCGAGAAGGCGATGGCGGAAAGCCCGAACGTGGAGTCGATCACGGTCCTCGACCAGTACGACGATCGGGCGCTGTACAGGATCGAGTGGGAGGATCCGGCCGAACAGTTGATCGCTGGCATCGCCGAGACCGACGCGACGATACTCGAGGCACACAGCGACGAGGAGTGGCTGTTTCGCATCCGGTTCGAAGACCACACCGGTCTCGCCCAGTTCAACCAGTACTGCACGGAGCACGGGATTTCGTACCGGCTCAACCGCGTGTCTTCGCTCGATACTGCGCCTTCGAACGGTCACGAGTACGAACTGACGGACAGTCAGTACGAGGCCCTCGCACTCGCCGTCGAGCGCGGGTACTTCAAGGTTCCTCGAGCGGTGGAGTACGACGAACTCGCCGAAGAACTCGACGTCTCCGTGCAGGCGCTCTCGGAACGGGTTCGTCGCGGGACGGACAAAGTGCTGAGTGCTGCTTTACTCCACCCCGGTGAGCGAAACGCTTAACACCGATATTCACGGGAACCAGTACTACGAAGATAAAGACCCTGAGTAGTCCGGAGTGCCAGCTTTCATAATCTACACCTACTGAAAACTATGGTCGAACAACTCCGGCTTGACAGGGTGGAAACCCCCGAATTCCTCGACACGATCTACTCGGTGTTGGCCGATACACAGCGACGGTACGCTCTTCAGTACCTCCTGGCTCACTCCGAACCGGTTTCGGTCCACCAGTTGGCGAACGAACTCGCCGAACTCGAGTCCGGGACGACAGTCGGGAGCGTGTCGACCGATCAGCGACAGGAGATCTACCTCCGTCTGAAGCACGTTCACCTGCCGTTGCTCGCCGATACGGGGATCGTCGAGTGGGACCGGGAGAGCGAGCGAATCACACTCTCGTCGCTTCTGGACCACCTGTCGGTGTCGATCCGAAACCCGGGCGGAATACTCGATATCTCGGTGTCGACGCGGTCGGAGCCGAAGTAGAATCTCACTACCGGATGGCAGTGACGGCGGCGTGGCCTCGCCAGCTTCCCATCGGTATACAACCGCCAGTTTCCTACCCAGTGGATCGAACTCGTCGGAAGCCCCGTTGGTTACGACGGGGAGGGAGTCACTTCGGTCCGACGCCGTACAGGTCCGGGTTTCGCCACCAGAACAGCGCCCAGGAGAACAGGAAGCCGACACCCATCGAGACGACTTCCCGGAGAAGTCGCGGGATGTCGAAGTCGATGATGGCCACGAGAGCCAGTGCCGAGCCGACCGCAGCGCCCATGAGGACGAACGCGAGGTCGCCGACGATGCGTTCCCGTGGGTACTCCCAGTAGTGCTGGCGGTCGTCGTCGTACCAGATCCCCAGGTAGATCAGCACCGGTGCCATCGCCGTGATGACGGTGATTACCCAGTACTCCTCCGCCAGCCCAGCCGGTGCGAACACGAACGCGTTGACGAACTGGGCTCCCATCGAAGCCACGAACAGTCCGACAAGCAGCCAGCCCCACCGTGGCAACCGATCCTTGTCGATATCCATGCACGGAAACGGTTACTGGGGCAAAATAATCCTACCGCTATTCGACGCGGAAAACGGAGGAAAACGACCAGAAAAGCCGCGCGTTACTCCGCACAGCAGGCGTCTTTCTTCGGGGACTCTTCGACCCCGTTTCCGTCCGCAGCGACCGGCTGTTCGAGTCGATAGAGGCTCTGCCGGGCGTCCGCGAAGTAGATATCCTCGTCGACCAATCCGATCCCCTCGAGTCGCTCGAGGGCGTATCGGACCGTCCGGGCCGAGAGCATCGACTCCTGGACGATCTGTTTCTGGGTCAACGGACCGTCGTACTCGAGTACTTTGAAAACGAGCTTGGCACTTGGTGGCAAGTCCTCGATTTCCTCCCCGTCGGTCTCTGCCATATTACGAATCGAAAACCCCCAGCAGTATAAAACTTGAGCCTTACTGGGTGTGAATCAATATAAATTCTATATTATATTTGGGGAAAGATTGCTGTAGAGGGCTCGAGAAGGCCTATGTCTGTATTTGACTGGCTGGTCAGGATCTGGCTGGGCCCGGCGAAGCGACGGCGTCACCCCTGGCCGATCATTCGTTCTTCGTCTTCCCACTCCTGCTGTCGTAGTTCGTACTTCTGGGTCTTGCCGGTCGCCGTTTTGGGGAGCTCCTCGACGAACTCGACCCGACGGACGACCTTGTAACTCGCGAGTCGGTCGCGGGTGTACTCGGTCAGTTCCTCGGCCGACACCGGCGGATCGTCGGGATCACCGTTCACGGGAACCACGAACGCCTTCGGCGTCTCGCCCCACTCCTCGCTCGGCGCTGGGATTACCGCCGTATCTGCAACCGCGTCGTGGTCGAACAGCGTGTCCTCGAGTTCGATGCTCGAGATGTTCTCGCCGCCGGAGATGATGATGTCTTTCTTCCGGTCGCGGATGGCGATCAGTCCGTTTTCGTCGACTGTCGCGAGGTCGCCGGTGTGGTAGTAGCCTTCGACGCGGTCGTGGAAGGCCGCCTCGGTCTCCTCGGGCTTGTTCCAGTAGCGGTCCATCACCTGATTGCCACGGACGACGACTTCGCCCAGCGTCTCGTCGTCCCGCGGCACGTCGTCGCCGTCCTCGTCGACGACGCGGACGTCCGTTCCGAGGATACCCATCCCCTGCCGTTTCTTGAGTTCGAAGCGGTTGTCGTCGGTGACGTGTCTCGATGGGGCCGAGATCGTGATCAGCGGACCGGTCTCGGTCGCCCCGTAGAGGTGTTTGAGTTTCCAGCCGAACGTCTCCTCGACGGCACGGATGGTCGCCTCAGGCGGGGCGCTACCGGCGGTGGTGACGCGGACGTCGTTGTCCCCCGCCATCGCCGGTTCACCCTCGCTCTCGTAGTAGTCGATCAACTGGTTGAGCACTGCCGGAGCCGCACAGAGGAAGGAGACGTCCTCGGTCGTGATCGCGTCGACGATCTCGTCGGCGTTGACGCCACGCGTACAGACGTGTTTCGCCCCCTGACCGGTCAGCGCGTAGATGTGTCCCCAGCCGTTGACGTGGAACATCGGCAGCGTCCAGAGGTAGACGTCGTCTTCGGAGAGTTCGTGATAGATCGACACCAGGTAGGCATGAAGCGTCTCGGTCCGATGAGTGCGACAGACGCCTTTCGGATCGCCGGTCGTCCCCGAGGTGTAGTTGATCGTGATGATCTCGTCTTCGCTCATCTCCGGCCGGTCGACCTCGGTTCCGGCCGCCTCGAGCACCTCGTCGAACGCCTCCCACTCGCCGTCGACGGCGTCGACGTCGTTCGTGATGAACGTCTCCGTCGGCACCGAATCGCGGATCGCCTGGATCTTCTCGGCGTACTCGTAGTCGGCGTAGATCGCGTCGACGCCCGCGTCCGACAGGATGTACTCGTAATCGTCGGCCGTCAGCCGGTAATTCAGCGGCGTGAAGACGGCTCCGACCTGCATCGTTCCGTAGGCCGCCTCGAGATGGTAGTGGGTGTTCGGGTCGAGCACGGCGACGCGGTCGCCTTTCTCGATGCCACGTTCCTGCAGTGCCGCCGAAAACCGGTCGGCGCGCTCGCCGAGTTCGGCGTACGTGAACCGCTGGCCGTCCGTCGCGACGACGGCCTCTTCGTCGGCGTAGTACGTGCGGGCCTGCTCGAGGAAGTCCGTGACAATGAGTGGCGTTTCCATACCCAAATCTTTCCCGAACGACCATGATACATATTTCGATTACTAGCGATAATTTCCTGGGTAGATACGGTGATAAGCTCGTTCCACGCCGGTCCTCGAGCGACGGACGGGAGTGCTCGACGCACGAGCGTATACCCCGAATTCCGCGTGCGTCGGAACCCGAACCCCTTTTCACCACTGACCACAGAGTTCGACCCATGTCGACCGAATCGATCAGTGACCGACACGAGCACATACGCTCGATCAGCGTGACGGCGCTGTCGGCGCTGCTCGGCGTCGGTGCGGCGCTCGCTTCCATGTCCCTGGCGGGTGACATCACGTCGCTCGAGGCCGCGAACGAAGCGGCATCGAACGCGCAGGCGTACGCACTCGTTATCGGGGCCATCCTCGTCCAGCTCGTCCTGTACGACTTCACGGACATCTACGACGACGAGGAGTTCGGTGCAAAACACTACCTCTACATCACGTTCATGACCTTCTCGTTCTGGTTCGTGGTGCTGGGTATCCTGCTGACCGCCGAAGCCGCTCCGTACCTCGCGCAATAATCATGGCTGACGATAGCATTGCCGTCGTAGACCTCGATCGGTGCCAGCCAGACCGATGTAGCTACGAGTGCAAGAACTACTGTCCGCCCAACCGCACCGGCAAGGAGTGTATCACCCTCCGGGGCGAGGAGACCGAGGAGGGCCAGCCCGAACAGGTCCGTATCTCCGAAGAGATCTGTCTCGGCGAGACCTGCGGGATCTGCGTCGAGAAGTGTCCGTTCGACGCCATCGAGATCATCAACCTGCCACAGGAACTGCAGGACGACCCCGCTCACCGCTACGGCGAGAACGCCTTCTCGCTGTACGGGCTCCCTGCACCACAGGAAGGAAAAGTAACGGGCATCCTCGGACCGAACGGAATCGGGAAGACGACCGCCGTTCGCATCCTCGCAGGCGAACTCGAGCCAAACCTCGGTCGCCACGACGACCAGCCCGACTGGGACGACGTGCTCGAGGCCTACCGCGGCACGGAACTGCAGGACTACCTCGCGGACGTCCGGGACGGCAACGTGACCGTCGCCCGGAAACCACAGTACGTCGACCAGATTCCCGAGCAGTTCGACGGCAACACCCGCGAACTGCTCGAGGGGGTCGACGAACGCGGAGCCCTCGAGACGATCGTCGAACGACTCTCGCTGGGTCCGGTCATGGAGCAGTCCATCGAGGACCTCTCCGGTGGCGAACTCCAGCGGGTCGCGATCGCGGCGACGCTGGTTCGCGATACGGACTTTTACTTCCTCGACGAAATCACGCCGTACCTCGACATCGGCCAGCGCGTGACGGCGGCTCGATTGATCCGCGAACTCGCCGAGGAGGAGAACAAGTCGATGCTGGTCGTCGAACACGACCTCGCGATCCTCGACCTCGTCGCCGATACGCTGCACGTCGCGTACGGTGAACCCGGCGCGTACGGTGTCGTCACCTCGCCGAAGTCCGTCCGCAACGGGATCAACGAGTACCTCGCGGGCTACCTCGACAACGAGAACATGCGGATCCGTCAGGATCCCATCGAGTTCGAGGAACACGCACCCCGTACCGCGACCCACGGCGACGTGCTCGTCGACTACCCCGACCTCACCAAGAGCTACGGCGACGGCGAGTTCACCCTCGAGGTCGAGGGTGGCCAGATCCACGAGAACGAAGTGCTGGGCATCGTCGGTCCGAACGGGATCGGTAAGTCCACCTTCGCGAATCTCCTCACCGGCAACCTCGAACCCGACGAGGGCGACGCCGACCTCGATCTCGACATCTCGTACAAGCCACAGTACGTCACCATCGACCAGCACATGCGGGTCGACGCCTTCCTCTCCTCGATCACCGACCAGTTCGGGTCGTCGTACTGGAACACCGAGATCGCACAGCCGCTCCAGCTCGAGCGGATCATGGAGCAGAACCTCTCGGATCTCTCCGGCGGTGAACGCCAGCGCGTGGCGATCGCGGCCTGTCTCTCGGACGACGCCGACCTCTACCTGCTCGACGAACCCTCCGCGCACCTCGACGTCGAACAGCGTGTCCAGGCGACGAGCGCGATCCGTCGCTACGCCGAACAGCAGGACGCGACGGTCATGGTCATCGACCACGACATCTACACGATCGACCTGCTCGCGGACCGACTGATGGTCTTCGACGGCGAACCCGCCGTCGCTGGCCGCGCCAGCCCGCCACAGTCCATGCGAGATGGCATGAACGAGTTCCTCGCGAACCTCGAGGTCACCTTCCGCCGGGACAACCGCACCTCGCGGCCGCGGATCAACAAGCCCGACTCGCAACTCGACAAGGAACAGAAGTCCGAGGGCGAGTACTACTACGCACCGTAGTCGTCGCGGAGCTTATTCCAGCGCGAACGACTATTTGATCGAACGACTGTTCGTCGGCGAAACAACTTCGGCGATCGGTGTCGAACGACGACGGTAATGGACCGCTCGAGTAACGACTCGTCGGCTATCGACTCCGAAATTCGCCAGCGGATCCGTCCGATCACCGGCCGATTTACCCGTCCATTCGGCCGTCCACTCGTTGCACACCTGGCCCCCGGAATCTGGCTCGTCGTGCTCGTTGCGATCGGTTTCGGCGCGAGTTTCTACTCGTCGCACCTCGAGGGGCTCACGCTGGTCCCGTTCGCGTTCGACTCCGCTTCGTCGTTCGCGATCAACTACGAGGTCTATCACGTCGCGGCCGAGACCGCCCAGTCCGGTGGCGACTTCTACGACGCGCCGCCGGAGCGACTCTCCGCCGACTACGTCTACCTCTATCCGCCGATCACGCTGCTGGCGTTCTACCCGTTCACGCTTTTCGAGGTCGCACAGGGGTTTCTCCTCGCGACGCTTACCTCGATGCTCGCTGGTGCAGCGAGCACGTGGGCCGTCGTCGCCTACGTCGAGGACCACGGCCGACGCCTGGGCTGGCTCGACGTCGCGTTGATCTTCGCGTTCTTCGTCGGCTCGTTGTACGCCGCCGGAACGGTCGTCTTCGGCAACGTCAACCTCTGGCTCGCGGGGCTACTCTCGATCGGCTTTCTCGCACTGCTGCGCGGCCGAGAGATGGTAGCTGGCGTCGCGTTCGCGCTCGCGGCACTGTTCAAACTCTTTCCCGCACTCGTCGGCATCTGGCTCCTGCGAGTGCGTGCCTGGCGAGCGACGGCTGGCGCAATCGCGACCGGTATCGGCGGACTCCTGTTCGGACTCGTCCTCTTCGGTCGTGAGCAGACGACCTTCTACTTCCGCGAGGTCGTCGCCGGTCGCTCGGAATCCGAGGCGTTCGTCGGCGGCTACGGCGTCGGCGAACTCAACTACGTGACCGTCCAGCGGCCGGTCTCCTGGCTCGTCTGGACCGTTTACCCCGGTGCCTCGACGGGCTGGCTGTACGCGACGACCGCCGTCGTCCTCGCGGGCTTTCTGGCCTTTTTCTACGCGGACCTCTCGCGGCCGATGGACCGCCACGCTGCCATCTTCGCGACGACAGCAGCCGCGGTCGTCGCTTTCCCCGCCCTGCGCTGGTACGTCGTCCTGCTGTACCTCCCCATTCTCGTTCTCGCGTACTGCTGGGAGGGGCCCGGCTACCCGTTTCTCGTCGCCGGCGTCGTCGTCTTTTCGACGAGCCCACATCCGCGCGACGTTTACGCCGTCCTCGAGTCGGGAATCGCTCCCTGGTGGCTCGAGACGGCCGACGGCTACGTTCCGCTGGTCGACCTTCTGGCCACTTTCGACCTGCTCGCTCCCCTGCTCCAGCCGTTCGCGCCGCTCGCCGCGCTCGGGACGACCCAGCTATGGGGAATCGCACTGATTGCGCTCGGCTGTGCGATATCGAAAGTCGCGGCCGGCACCGATCCAGTCTCTGCGTACCGACAGTGGCGGGCAGGCGAGGGATCGCTGTCACTTCTCGAGGGAATCACGCCACCGTACGGGCCCGGAACCCCTCGCGACGATTAGGCGACGCGGGCCCGGAAGACGGCGAACAGCCCGTCGCCGTGGCCCTCGCGGACGTCCGGTTCGCCCTCGGTCGGAATCTCCGCAGGATCCTCGAAGATCGTCTGCAGTCGCGTTTCGACCACGAACCCTGCCGCCTCGAGCGCCTCCCCTGCTTCCCCGGCGGTCAGGAATTCGGCGTCGGCGTAGAACGGGCTCTCATCTTTGTGCTCCTGATAGACCTGTCCGACCGGACTCGAGCGATCCAGCACGGCGACGACGAGCGTGCCGTCGGCATCGAGGACGCGCCGGGCCTCGGCAAGCGTCGCCTCGAGGTCGTCGACGAACGAGAGAACGGTGACGAACAGCACGAGGTCGAGCGCGTCGTCGGCGACGGGGAGGGATTCGGCGACGCCGCGGACGGGTATGATGCCGCGGTCACGTGCCCGCTCGAGTGGTTCGCGGGCAGGGTCGACGCCGAGTGAGATTTCCAGTGGTCCACCGAAGCGCCCGGTGCCGACGCCGACCTCGAGCGCCCGGTCGTCGTCGACTGCGTCGGGGAGGGCACGCTCGAGTGTGGCTCGTTCGGCACGGTAGGCACCGTCGTTCTCGCTGAACCAGCTATCGTACTCGTCGGTGAGTGTCTCGAAGGGACCAGTTGTCGACATCGTCTGATCCACTGTACCCCAGAAAGAAAGTGTTTGTTGACCTCCTCCACACGGCTGAAGCCGTGAGCATTCACCTGTGTCTTCTGTAAGTGGGACTGATCAGGGACAAAAGCTATGCTGGACGAGAGCAGTAGCTCCTCTCTATTCCGGATCTGAATCCGTCCCAGACGTGCTCGAGTCGGAATCCGCTGTAGGGGGGTCAGACCACCAGAGAGACAGTACGGTGGCGGAAATCACGATCCACGTCACCAGTCCCAACTCGGTCGCATATGCCAGTACATCCGTGCCAGTGAACATGGAGAGGTAGGGTGTTGCAACTCCTAGTCCGCCCAGACCGATTCCATACCCAGTCAGTGCAACTACTGTTTTCGGACGTGTCTCTCTTGCCACTACTGCGACTCCGCTGATCACGAGCGCGAGCGGGCCAAACAGCCCGAACCGGAGCAGAACCTCGACGACGTTCTGAAATAGAGATTCAGACTGATGACGCTCTACGACTTCATACGTCTCGTTTTCGTATTCGACGATCGTGAGTTCAAAGTGGCTCTTCGAGCCATATCTGTAGGACCCATCCGCTGGGAACGTTGGCGCACTCTCGTAGGCATCACAAGCGAGCGTCCAGTCTTCACACACCGTTCTCGTGTACGCTTCTCGGTCTGAGCGGAGATCCAGGTACGACTCGTACTCATCGTCGGCAGGAGAGTTATATACCTCATCGCGTTGCTCTTCGTAGATGGCCTCGAATAGGCGCTGTTGCTCATCGTCGAACGCTTCTAGCGGTGTTGGGTCGGCTTCGATAGGCCGATCTTCTACGATAACCGGGTCGACTTCGATGTCCGTAGTTGACTCGTGAGCAATGTAGTACGACGGGGATTCCGACCGGGGCTCGTACGGGTCGCCGAAGACGGCAGGAGAGAACATTCCGCCAACCAGCAGGACCGCGACCAGCAGCGAGACTCCCAGGAGAAGCTGCGACTTCATCACTGCCCACTAACATGTTAATAAATAAGTATTTTCTCCATATTCTGACTCGTCGCATCCGTCGTAGGCTTCTCTTTTCGGAGGACGGCTTCATCGTTGAGCGTCCCGGCCGCGTAAATTCGTTCACTCGTCTGCATCGCCCACTCTTCACGCCGTGCTACACTCACGCTCTATACTGAACGCGGGTTTCCCACGCCACGCTGAATACAGAAACCGTATTATCGAGGTCCGTTACTTCACCAGCCGCTGGCAGCTTCCACAGAGGTTCTCCTCTTTGATGTCGACCTCTCGGACCGTCGGCGAGAAGTTCATCACACAGCGGTTGTTGTCACAGTGCTCGAGTCCGTACGTGTGACCGATCTCGTGGACGATCTCTTTGCGGACGCGATTCTCGAAGATTTCGCTGGCGCTCTTGTTCGAGAAGCCGCCGTCGCTCGAGGTCTGGAGTCGGTACGTCGAGACGACGCTGCCGCTGCCGTCGAGGTAGGCGAGTCCAAAGACGTAGTTGCGTCGGCGATAGAAGAGGTCGTGTGGCGTGATCGCGATGTTCTTCTCTCCGCGACCGACCCGTTCGGCAAGTTGGATGAACGTCTCCGCGGAGTACTGATTCCGGCTCGAATCGTATGCCCCGCTCGGGACCGACTGCGAGTCGTTGACCGAGACCTCGCAGTCGTAGACCGATCGCAACGCTTCCGAGGCCGCCCGCTTGACCGTCGCGGACACGTTGCCGACCGGCACGATGTCGACGAGCATGGCAACTGCTATGACCGGGTACATCATAAACGTCCCGCCGTGTCCCACTCTCGCCGGAATTTCGACGCAATGATCGATTACCTCCTCGCGTACGACCGGGTCGTGGAGCTCGGAATCGGCCGTCGGACCGATCTGGCGGCCGAACTCGCCCGTAACGGCGTTTCCGTAACTGCGACTGACGTCCACTCCCGCGAGGTCCCCGATGGCGTCGCGTTCGTCGAAGACGACGTCGTCGACCCCGACCCGTCGGTCTACGCCGACGCCGACGCGGTCTACGCGCGGAACCTGCCGCCCGAACTCCACCGGCCGGCGCTCTCCGTCGCGCGCGATGCCGACGCCGACCTGCTGTTCACGACGCTCGGTGGCGACCAGCCCGTGATCCCCGTCGAACGGAAGACGGTGCGGGAGGGAACGCTGTACGTCGCGAATTCGGGATAGGAGACGCACCGAGCGCGTTCAGCCTGATACCGTGACGGTCGTGCGGTGAATCGGAACGACGACGTGCTCCCTGAATCGCTCTCGCAACCGATGATCGACAGCGTTACTAGCGACTAGTTCATTCGGTTGACAGTATGGCGATAGCGATCGTTACGGCTGCCGTGGTGTTCGTCGCTGTCTGTCCGCCTGCGTACTGGATCGCCGCTCGAGCGGCCGCTCGCAGGCGACGAGCACGCCGGTGGATCCACCGACTGGCAGTAAGCCTCTGGGGTGTTGCCGCTCTCGCGTTCGTCACGTTCTCTCTCCTCGGTATCGGCGACCTCGGTCGATCGTCGCTCGGGGCCGTGTTGCCCTCGCTCGAGGAATCCCTCGTCGGCGACGTCGCAGCGTTCGGCGCGATTTCACTCGCGTCGCTCGGGGTAACGGTTCCGTCGTATCTGGCACTGCTTCCGGCAACCGATCGAATCCTCGAGACAGACGTTTCCATCCGGGACGAACTCGTGTGGCTCGGGCAGTTCGGGCTCACGATCGCCGCGCTCATCTCGTTCGCGCTCGCGGTGCTCTTTCAACTCCCGTTTTCCGATGGGAGAACGTTCTCGGCGCTCCTGTTGCTCGCTCTCCTCACTGTCGTCGTCTTCGAAATCGGATTTCCACAGCTGACTCGAACGCTACGCGACGCGCGGAGCGTGACCGACGCCGAGGCAGACCGCCTCACCCCGCTCCTCGAACACGCCGCGTTCGACACTACTGACGTCTGTGTCGTCGAAGACACCGACGACATCGAAGTGCGGATCGTCGGGCCGCCGGGTCGCCGTCACCTGTTCGTCAGCGCAACCACCCTCGAGACGCTCGAAGACGACGCGCTCGAGGCACTCTTCGCGCTCCATACGGGCCGAATCCGGACTTACCACGTCGGGATGTCTAGCTACGCGCTCCTCGGATTCGTCGTCGCTGGCGTCGTCGCGCTGGGCTGGGGGAACACGGCGACGGTCTCCGCCGTGATCTTCCTCGGGCTCGTGGCTTCGCTCCCGGTTCAGTGGGCGGCACGGCGAGCGCTGTATCGCGCCGACGCGTACGCCGGCACGGTCGTCGGGCGAGACGTCCTCGCTCGAACGTTCGTACGGGTCGCAGACGAGCAGGACCTCGAGCTATCTCGAGGCAAGTTCTGGTACCTGCTACGAGCACGGCCACCGCTGGGTCGGCGTATCGATCGGCTCCGGAACGACGCCTGATCGACAGCTCCGACGAACGGTCGTACGATGTACTCGTGGAACGAACGGGACCGGTGACGACGTACAGCGGTCCGACTATCGACGCTCGAGTCTCCCGTCCGAGGCCGAAACCCGACCGACTTTATTCGCCGCGGTCCTCGACTGCGGTATGAACGCAGACGCCGTCGTACTGGACGTCGACGGAGTGCTCGTCGACGTCGCCGACTCCTACCGGCGGGCGATCCTCGAGTCCGTCGAGTACGTTTACGACCGGACGATCCGCAAGGAAGACGTCCAGGAGTTCAAGGATGCGGGCGGGTTCAACAACGACTGGGAACTGACCTACGCGGCCGCGCTGTACGTCCTCGCGACGAGCGAGGGGTACGACGACTCGCTCGACGAGTTCACCGATCGAATCGCCGCCGAGGGTGGCGGCCTCGAGGCAGCGGAGACTGTCGTCCGAGATTCGATCGGTGCCCGTGCGTTCCAGCGTGTCGACGACCGCTGGGACCCCGAGCGACTCCGGGACGTCTTCCAGCAACTGTACCTCGGGCCCGAACTCTATCGAGGTCTCGAGGGTGGCGAACCGGACGACGACCTCGCGGACGCCGGCTTCATTCACGACGAACCGGTTCTTCTCGAGTCGGAGACTCGGGACGTTCTCGTCGAGGAGTACAACATCGGAATATTGACAGGTCGGCCGAGAGCCGAGGCCGAAATCGCGCTCGAGCGCGTAGGACTCGACGACGCCGTCGCGCTCGAGCACCGGTTCACGATGGACGACTGGGAGGAAGGAAAGCCGCATCCGCACGCGCTGACGACGCTCGCCGACCGGTTCGACGCCGAAACGGTCGTCTTCGTCGGCGACACGCTCGACGATGTCCGGACGGCGACGAACGCGGCCGAGGCGGATCCGGACCGCGAGTATCACGGCGTCGGCGTCCTGACCGGCGGTCTCACGGGCGAAGAGGGTCGACAAAAGTACGACCGTGAAGGAGCGACTACGGTCCTCGAGTCGGTCGACGACCTCCCCTCGTGGCTCGAGAACTGACGATCGAGTTCGAAATATGATATTAATTTCCGGCGGTAATTTCTGGGTCGCCGTAACGGAGTGGGATTGCCTTACACACGTACCATCAATTATTTGAATATAAACGAAAGCGAATTAGCCCTGGAATAGAATGGAGGGTGTATGAAGCTCGCGACAATAGGTGTCGGAAACGCGGGAAGTAAGATAATTGATCGAATGCTGGAGTTCGAAGACGAGACCGGTCGGAATCTCTGTCGGCACGTTATGGTTATCAACTCTGCTCGGACGGACCTCGCGAAACCGGACTACGTCCCCGAAGATCGACGGGTCCTGATCGGCGATACCCACCAGAAAGCGAAAGGACACGGCGTGGGCGGTGACGCAACCGTCGGCGCGGAAGTCGCCAAACACGACATCGACGAGATTCGACGCACGTTCGACGACATAGAGATCCACGAGGTCGACGCGATCCTCGTCGCAGCAGGTCTCGGCGGCGGGACGGGCAGTGGCGCAGGACCGGTCGTGATCGACGAGCTTCAGAAGATGTACGACGAGCCTGTCTACGGACTCGGTATTCTCCCCGGCCAGTACGAGGGCGGTCGGCCGGCGCTGAACGCCGCGCGGTCGCTGCAGTCGTTCGTTCAGAAAGTCGACAACATGATCGCCTTCGACAACGACGCCTGGCGCTCCCGCGGCCAGACGATCGAAGAAGGCTACGAGGACATGAACCGCGAACTGGCGATTCGTATCGTGACGCTGCTCGCAGCCGGCGAAATCGACGAGACGGAGGTCGCCGAGAACGCGATGGACTCGAGCGACGTCATGCGAACGCTCGATACGAGCGGTATCTCCTCTATCGGCTACGCCTCGACCCCTATCACTCGAGAGGAAGACGAAGGACTACTGAACCGGTTCAAAAACGAGCAGCAAGACCCCAGTGAGGCGACCGACGCCGCGAAGATCAAGGGTCTGGTCCGCCGGGCAGTCAACTCCCGGCTCACGCTCCCCTGTAACGTCGCCAGCGCGGACCGCGCACTGGTCATCCTCTCCGGCCCGTCGGAAGTGATCGCCCGGAAAGGCGTCGAGAGCGCCCGTCAGTGGCTCGAGCAGGAGGCGGACACGGTCGAAGTGCTGGCTGGCGACGACCCACGCCCGAACGCCTCGGACCTCGCGGCAGTCGTCCTGCTCTCGAACGTCACCGAAACCCCCCGCGTCGACGAGATTCAAGAGCAGGCCGTCGAGGCCCAGGACAAGATCCAGCAACTCGAGGACGACCGCGAGGATGCCATCAACGATTTGATCACGGACGACGACAACGAACTTGATCCGGTGATTTGAGCCGTTGATCACGTCATGTTAGGAGGACCCCATCAATGAAACTCGCCCTCGTCGGAGTCGGTAGTGCCGGTGTGCGGATCGTCGACCGGATCATCGAACGCGAGGTCGAGACGGGCCGGAACTTCTGTAACGGCAACATGCTCGTGTTCGATACGACGCAGGAAGCCTTCGAGGAAGTCGACCACGTGCCGGAGGACCACCGGGCGCTGTTCGGTGACGTCAGCCCGCGGATCGACGAGAACGGTACCGGGGGCAACCCGGACCTCGGCGTCGACGTCGCCCGCGAGGACGTCCACGAGATCAGTCGGGCGTTCGACACCCTCGATTTCACCGAAGTCGACGGAACGTTGCTGATCGCGGGACTCGGTGGCGGGACCGGCGGCGGCGCCGGTGCCGTCCTGCTCGAGGAGCTACAGGCGATCTCGGAGAAACCGGTCTACGCGCTCGGCGTGTTGCCCGAGGACGACGAGTCCGATCGATCCGCGCTCAACGCGGCGCGGGCACTCCCGTCGTTCGTCGAGATCGCGGACAACGTGGTCCTCTTCGACAACGAGGAGTGGACGGATTCGATCGACAAGGACGACGAAACACTCGAGTACGACGAGGACGCCGAGACCGATCACGAGATCGAGCGAGACTACGACGAACTCAACCGCTCGATCGCCTCACACGTCCTGTTGCTGCTGGGCGCAGGCGAAATCGAGTCGATGACGATCGCCGAGAACCGGGCCGACGCGAGCGACCTCTCACGTACCCTCGAGACCGGCGGCGTCTCCTCGATCGGACAGGCAAGCCACGACATCGAACGAAGCAACAGCCTGCTCTCCCGCATCCTCGCACTCGTTCCGTTCGTCGGCGGCAGCGATGGACCGGAGCCGACCGACGCCGTGAAGGTCAAACAGGTGGTCCGCGACGCCGTCGATCAGCGGCTTTCGCTCCCCTGTGCGGTCGATAGCACCGAACGAACGTTGGTCGTTCTCTCGGGGCCACCGTCGGCCGTCTCCCGGAAGGGCTTCGAGAGCGCCCGCCACTGGCTCGAGAACGAGTCGGACACCGTCGAGGTGATGGCCGGCGACGAGCCACGGACGAAAGCGTCGTCGCTGACGGCCACCGTGTTGTTCTCGAACGTGACGGAGGTGCCCCGGATCGACGAGATGCAACAACGGGCAGTGAGCGTCAAAGACGAGTTCGACGACGAAGACGAGATCGATCCCGCGGAAAGCGAGTTCGAGTTCGTCTAGCTCTTCTCTCCCTCGAGTTCTACGGCCGTGATACGGACTGCTGTCCGTCGTTGACGATCCAACCGCGAACCATCTTGCAGTTGTACCGGTAAACCGTTCCAGCAGACCGTCCGAGTCGCCCCGCCGTTTTTTGCCCGCTCTCGGTGTAGGTATCCGCCGAGTCCAATGGCGAACTTCTCCCGTGCCGACGACCTCCCCGGCGAACCGACGTCACCCTGGCTGGCGACGACGCTCGACGACGACAGCGGCGATCCCGACGCGACGCTCGAGGGAACCGAATCCGTCGACGTCGCCGTGATCGGAGCTGGAATCGCCGGGCTGTCGACGGCGATCGAACTCCGCGAGCGCGACCTGACGGTTGCCGTCCTCGAGCGCGACCGGATCGCGACGGGTGTGACGGGCAAGACGACGGCCAAACTGACCAGCCAGCACGGGCTGATCTACGATCACCTTCGCCGGGAGTTCGGCCGCCAGGCGGCGAGCCAGTACGCGACCGCCCAGGAGGAGGCGATCGATACCGTCGAGGAACGGATCGACGAACTGGAGATCGACTGTGGCTTCGAACGCGTCTCCTCGTATCTCTACAGCAACACGCCCGACGAGATCGAACGTGAGACCGACGCTGCGCAGGCCGCAGGGATCGACGCGAACTACGTCACGTCGGTCCCACCGTTCGAACGGGCCCAGGCCGCAGTCCGATTCGACGAGCAGGCGTGGTTCCACCCCCGACGATACCTCCTGGGGATCGCCGCCGAACTGCGAGACGACGACGGCGCAGCCGTCTACGAACACACTCGTGTCACCGACGTAGAGCCTGGCTCGCCGTGTCGCATCGAGACGTCCGAAGCGACGGTTCGGGCGGATCGAGTCGTCCTCGCGACCGGCTTCCCGATCCTCGATCGAGCGGGCTACTTCGCCCGAATGCACCCGAAACGATCCTACGTTCTCGGGTTACGACTCGAGGGACGACCGCCTCAAGGGATGTACTACCGCAGTGGCGACAGCTACCGATCGGTCCGGACCCACCGCGACGAGGAAGGAGAACTCCTGCTGGTCGGCGGCGAGAACCACAAGACCGGCCAGGGTGGGTCGACGATCGACCGCTACCGGCGACTCCTCCGGTGGGCGCGCGAACGATTTCCCGTCGAGTCGGTCGCCTACCGGTGGTCGACCCAGGACTACGTCTCGGCCGACAAGGTCCCGTTCGTCGGCCGTGTCGGTGCCAGAGCCGAGAACGTCTACGTCGCGACCGGCTTCCGCGGCTGGGGGATGACCAACGGCGTCGCGGCCGGCCGCCTGCTCGCGGGCCTTCTCGCGAACGAACGACCGGCTGGACGCGACCTTTTCGATCCGCTGCGGTTCACGCCGAAGACGTCGCTGGCCTCGACCGTCACCGAGAACGCCGACGCCATCAGCCAGTTCGCGACCGACTGGGCTCGAACTCTCCTCACACCCGACCTGACGTCGCTCGAGCCCGGCGAGGGAACCGTCCTCCGGAAGGGAAGCCGTCCGATCGCCTGTGCCCGCGACGCCGACGGGAACCTCCATGCGACGTCGGCTGTCTGCACCCACATGGCCTGCATCGTCGAGTGGAACGACGCCGAACGAAGCTGGGACTGCCCCTGTCATGGCTCGCGGTTCTCGCCGGAGGGAGACGTCCTCGAGGGGCCGGCGACGGAGGAGCTACCGACGCGTCGGATCGAGTGACCGTCGCCGATAGGCTCATATTTATTCCACGGTGCCTGTGTAAGCCGTTTCAACGGGTATTACCGGCCGAACCGTTCTCTCAATTTCCCGGGAAGAACAGAACGCCTATTTGGTTCTACGCCGCAGTTGCCGTTGATGTCGGAGCCACTCCGCTCGAGCGTCGGGGACGCCGTCGCCGAACTCTCGCGGTCGCTCGCCACGTTCGTCGGAATCGTGTGGCTGTGTTTCGTCGTTAGTCTCGTCGTCGTTCGGGCTCTCCAGGCGACAGTAACTGACGTATCGGTCCCCTCGGAGCCGATCTGGATCGTCGTCTTCGCCGTCGCTATCGTCGCCGCCGGAGTTCTCTCCGAGGGCGGCTACGAGCGATTCGGTGCGGACCCCTCTGCCGGGTGGACGTTCGCGTGGCTCGCGATCTTTTTCGTTCCGTTCGCGTTCGCCCCGCTTCGGATCGCGATCGGACTCGTGGTCGCCAACGGGCCGCTGTTCGACGCTCTCTTCGTTCTCGGTGCTACGCTCGGTGCAGGCTGGCTCGCCTTCTACGGCGGACTCGAGCGCCTCGCCCTCGAGCCAGCGGATTTCGTTCGCGTGATCGCGTACGCGGTCGCACTCGGTATCGTTCCCGCCGCAGCTTTCCTTCTGGTCGACGCAGCCTGGCTGACCGCCGGCGTCGGTGCAGCCGTCGCGACGGTCGTCCAGATCGGTGCTTGCTGGCTCGCGTTTACGCCGCGAACCCTGTGATCAGCCGCCAGCCAGTCCCGGATACTCCGCGATGATCCCGTCGACGCCCGCAGACGCGAGGTCGTCGTACTGACTCCATCGTTCGACCGTCCAGACGTTGACCGTCCGGCCGTCGGCGTGGGCCTCCTCGAGGACGTCGATCTCCGGTTTCCCGGCCGGTAGTCCCGCGTACTCCGTCCGCGAGAGGTCGGTCCCGACGATCGCGTTCCGCGGCGGGTGAATCGCCTCACAGTCGTATCGGCGTGCGATCTCGAGACCGGCCTCGAGGTCGTCCCAGACGAGGACTGCAGTGGCATAGCGGGGTGTGACCTCGCGGAGAGCCGCGAGTGCGCCCTCGCAAAACGACGAGAACAGCAGTTCGCCGTCGAACGGCGTACAGACCTCGAGGGCGCGCTCGACGAACGGCTGCCAGACGTCGCGTCGGTCGTCGTGCGCGTCGGCCGGGAGCGACTCGCCGAACCGCAGGTCGTCGGTTCCCGGATTCTTCAGTTCGACGTTGCAACCGACGGACTCGGGGATCGCCTCGAGCACCGCGGCGAGCGTCGGCACTGTCTCGTCGGTGCCCATAACCCGCGCTGACGTGATCTCCTCGAGCGGCGTTTCCCAGACGACTCCTTCGGTGTCGGTAAGCGGACGGCCGCCCCGGTCGTGAGTCCCCTCGAGACGGCTGTCGTGGACGACGACGGGCGTCCCGCAGGCGGCCGGTTGGACGTCGATCTCGATCATCGCTGTCTCGTCGCGGGCCGCGGCTTCCCGGATCGCACGGACCGTGTTCTCGGGAGTGACGCCGGCATATCCGCGATGGGCGATGACGTCGGGATCGGTCATACCGGTTCGTCGACGCCGGGACTAATGGAGACTGCGTTTGCTCTACCGACCGTATAACTGCTTGCAAGTGACACGTCCACGTTTACACCATTCCTTCGAGCCTCTAGTCTTGCTGGGTTTACAGATGGGTATAACCGACGTTTTTTCGACCAGCGATTGGAGTAGTGGCCGTCGACGTCCAGCCGAGTACGTGACGGATCGCCTCGAGAAGGGCTCGGAGACCGTTTCCAACCTCTCGAGACGAGTCCGTCACGTCGCCGACGATCGGAGCGTGGACGAACTACGGGAGCGTGCGAGCGACTGGGACCCCGATGAACTACGGGAGCGTGCGACCAACTGGGACCGCGACGAACTGCGCGACCGACTCCTCGAGCGCGCAGTCGACGAACTCTGTACGCGGTATCTGGACCAGTCGCTCGAGGATCTCCAGGAGTTCGAGAGTGCCGACGGTGTCGACCCGGTCGACCGCGCACTCGAGTCGTTCCTGCGCCGGTACGACCTGGAGGAGAGCCGACTCGACGACGGCACGCTCGCGGCGATCAGGAGCCACCTCGCCGCCGAGGTCGACGTCGACCTCGACCCCGAGGAGTTACTCGAGCGACTCCGCTCGGCGGAGCCGTCGGAAGCCGACACGTCGGGTGCGTCCGAAGAGACGCCGATCGACGCACTTTCCGAGGCCTACTCGACGTTCCGCACGGATCTGGACGTCGAGTCGGACCAGTCGATCACCGGGATGGCCGAGGACGTCCTCGAGCAGGACGCGGTCGTCGTCGGTCACGCAGTCGAGCGACTGGTGACCGAGGAGTTACCGCGAGTGCGCGAAGAACTCGAGGAGAGACGAGTCGACGCCACCGGAACCGACTCCGCCGGTTCGACTGCAGGGCCGGCCGAGATATCGATCGACGACCCTGGACCCGAACCCACTGCGGGGGCCGGAACCGCCCGGCCGACGACCGCGCTGGCGTTCGCGGCGGCGACGCTGCTCTCGTCGGACGTAGACGGCGATTCATCCCTCATACGTGCGCTTCCAGGCCTCGCGTCGACGCTGGCCGACGACGGGGGTGATCCGGGACTCGAGCGCGCGCTTCTCGGGGTCGTTTCGACGCTGCTCCTCGAGACCGAAAGCGGCGGCCTCGATCTGTCGGCGCTCCGGTCGCGGTCTGACGGGTCGCTGGTGCTGGTCGCACTGTTCGTCGCCAACCTCGTCGCGATGACGGTGGGGGCGTGGCTCTCCCGCGAGCGTGCCCCGCCGATTCCCGACGAAATCAGGGGGCCGAACGGGGAGACCATCGTCACCGACGATCAGGTGCGACTGGGCAAGAAGTACTTCCAGGCGAACGGCCTGATGAACCAGGGCTCGATCCTGGGCAACGGCTCGTACTTCGGCGTCGATCTCACCGCGGAGGCACTCGATCTGAAGGTCGAGTACATGCGCGACTACTACGCGCGCCAGCACGGGACCGACTCCTTCGACGCGCTCGAGGACGACCAGCAGGCGGTCGTCGCCGAACGCGTCGAGCGGGAACTCGACGCCGACGCGCCCGAGGGGTCGATCGCACGCTACTCGGACGCGGAGGTCTACGCTCACCGCCGCATCCGCGAGCAGTACGTCGACCGCTACTACGGCGGCGACCCGGAACGCGGTGTCCCGCAGGGATACGTCGACTCACCCGACGCAGCCGAACGCATCGCCGACTTCGCCTGCTGGACGGCGTGGATGGCCCACACGAATCGTCCCGGCTCGGATCACTCGTACACGAACGACTGGCCGTACGTGCCCGAAGCGGGGAACCGGCCGACTGGCCAGGTGATTGTCTGGAGCACGATCAGCGTCGTCTTGCTCATCGCCGGCGGCGGCCTCGGCGTCTGGGGCTACCACGCCCTCGATTTCGCCGAGCCGACGACCGAAGTCGTCGACGTCCCCTCGCCCGACGAGGTTTCGATCACGCCGGCCCAGTACGCCGCGGCGTGGTACGTTCCCGTCGCCGGTGCGCTGTTCGTCGCGCAGGCGCTGGTCGGCGCGCTGCTGGCGCACTACTACGTCGAGCGGACCGGCTTCTACGGCATCGGCGACGCGCTCGGGATCGACATCGTCTCGCTCGTCCCGTTCTCCGTCGGCCGAACGTGGCACATCAACCTCGCCGTGCTCTGGATCACGACGCTGTGGCTCGCCGGCGGGCTCTTCCTGCCGGGACTGTTCAGCGACCGCGACCCGCCCTGGCAGGCCGAAGGCGCGACCGTCCTGCTCGGCGCGCTCGTCGTCGCCACCGTCGGCGCGTTCGTGGGCGTCTGGCTCGGCATCCAGGGCAGTCTCGGCACGCCCGAAGACGGCGAACTCTGGTGGCTGCTCGGCTCCGAGGGCCTCGAGTACCTCGAGACGGGCCGGGTCTGGAAACTCGCCTTGCTCGGCGCACTCGCCGGCTGGACGGGGCTCGTGTTGCGCAGCGTCCGCCAACTCGACGAACCGCCGACCGGCCTGGGACACTTCATGACCTACGCTGGCGGTTCGATCGCGCTGATGTTCGGCGCGAGCATGCTCTACACGCCCGAGACGAACATCGCCGTGACCGAGTTCTGGCGCTGGTGGGTCGTCCACATGTGGGTCGAGGGCGTCTTCGAGTTCTTCGTGACCGCCGTGATCTCGGTCGCGCTGGTCTCGATGGAACTCGTCGACCAGGCTGACGCCGAGAAAGCGATTCTCTTCGAGGTGTTCGCGATCATGGCCGCGGGCATCGTCGGCGTCTCCCACCACTACTGGTGGGTCGGCCTCCCCGACTTCTGGGTGCCGATCGGAACGACGTTCTCGACGCTCGAGTTCGTCCCGCTGATCTTCATCCTCTATCGCAGCATCGGCGAGTACCGCACGCTGTCGGCCCAGGGCGAGGAGTTCCCCTACACGCTACCCCTGCTCTTCATCATCGGTAGCAGCGTCTGGAACTTCGTCGGCGGCGGCGTGCTCGGGTTCTTCATCAACCTGCCGGCGATCAACTACTTCGAGCATGGCACCTACCTCACTGTCGCCCACGCCCACGCGGCGACGTTCGGCGCGTTCGGCCTGCTCGCGCTCGGACTCGGAACCTACATCCTGCGGGTCGTCACGCCCGAGGAGTCCTGGAATCCAACCTGGTTCCGCGGCGCGTTCTGGCTGACGAACGTCGGTCTCACCGTCATGACCGTCGCATCGTTGCTCCCGATCGGTTTCGTCCAGCTACGAGCAGCCTACACGGACGGTTACGCCGCCGCACGCAGCCTCGAGTTCTACGAACAGGACCACGTCCAGACCCTGCTGTGGGCCCGGACGCTCGGCGACACGCCGATGATCCTCGGCGCGCTCGCGTTCACCGTCGCCGCGGTTCGACACCTGTACGCGGCACGAGGCGAAGCGCTCGAGAGCAGCTGAGGTCGGCTTCTCTTTTTTGGAGTGCTCGGGTCGTACCCATGGTTGCACGAAAGACAACACACTTGAGCGCGCTCCACCGAATACGGGTATGAGCACCGTCTCGTCCGACCAGACGCAGTCGCTCGCCTCTGTGGTCGTCGTCGACTACGGACTCGGGAACCTGCGCAGCGTCACTCGCGGCCTCGAGCGCGCCGGCGCTGACGTCGAGATCACGGACGATCCCGCGGCCTTCGAGGCCGCCGACGGGGTCGTCCTGCCGGGCGTCGGCGCGTTCCGTGAGGGCGTCGAAAATGCTGATCCGCTCCGTGAGGACTTGCTTGCGGTCGCCGACAGCGGCACGCCACTGTTCGGCATCTGTCTCGGCATGCAGATGCTGCTGACGACCAGCGAGGAAGGCGACAACGACGGCGAGTCCGCCGTCCAGGGACTCGACCTGGTCCCCGGAACGAACGTGCGGTTCGCGGACGGCCAGAAGGTCCCGCATATGGGCTGGAACGAACTCGAGGTCGAGCGCGAGCATCCGCTCGTGGAGGGCATCGATGGCAACTACGCCTACTTCGTCCACTCCTACTACGCCGTCCCGGACGACGAGCACGCGACGGTCGCGACGACCGACTACGAACGCGAGTTCCCCTCGATCGTCGCCAACGAGGAGGGCAACGTCTTCGGGACGCAGTTCCACCCCGAGAAGAGCGGTGAAACCGGACTGCAGATTCTTCGGAACTTCGTCGAGATCTGTACTCAACGATAGGTCACCGCGAACGACCGACGGGAGTGAGCGGCTTTTTTGGTCCAGATTTTTGCCGCGAGTGGTCGGCGAAGCCCACCCGAGCGGGAAAAGGTGGTCTAGCGGAACTTCGTGGATATCTGCGCCGACGAGTAGCTCTCGGTTTCTCTTTCTCGAGGAGTTCGCTGCCTGGTCAGTGTTGGCGAACTTCGCGATCGGTGACAGCGAAAAGTCCTGACCTGTCCGGAGACACACCCCTCGTTGCCGCTGTATAGATGCTCGAGGAGGTCGGGTTGACCTAAATACGAGCACTATAACTGACGTTAATCTATCGAGGGGGGTGCGAGTGATAGGTCGGTGTTATTGTGGATCGCCATCATTAAATAGAAAACCTGTGTAAAATTTCGTCAAGAGGATCGAACGGATCGACGTTCGGACGGAATCGAACGTCCGTCCGCGCTCGAGTAACCGTTTCCTACACCTTACATCGCGTCCTTTCAGGTCTCAGGGTCGGTTCTTTCCATTTCTGGACGATCACCTCCGTTTCGAATCGAGAACCTCTTCACAGCGTTACAGCGGCACTCCGGGGTGTGTGTCTCCGCATACAGCGGCACCGAGGGGTGTCGAACGATCCGTTCGACATCGATGACAATCCTTTTGAACCGATACAGCGGAAATGCGGTGTTCACATCGTGCTCGAGGGCACGGTCCGGATTCGCGTCGCTTCTCGCGACGTGTGCAGGTCTCGAGGGGCAACGTCGGAGGCGACACGATACAGCGGCACTCCGGGGTTGGGTCCTATCACTCGCGCTTGACTCTGGTCCTGCGAGAAAATGTTGCTTGCGGGACTCAATCACGGACTGGGGACAACTATACAGCGGCATCGTGGGGTCGGCCGCGCCTATACAGCGGCATCGAGGGGTGTTTGATCTGCTATACAGCGGAAATACAGGGTCTAAACTCCTATTTAGAGTACGATACAACCCAAAATCCGATCTATACAGCGGAACTTCGGTTCCCAACGTTTAAGCCACTCCCGCAAAACGTTACTTCTATTCGAATGTCGGACTCGATGGATTACTTCGGGAGTGAGAACGATATCTTCCGGAACAAGGAACTCTTGCAGGTCTCTCATCTCCCCGACGGCGACCGCATCATCGGCCGCGAAGACGAACTGACGAACCTCGCGAACGCGATCAAACCGGCGACACGGGGGAATACGCCGAACAACGTGCTCGTCTACGGCAAGACGGGCACCGGTAAATCACTGTGTTCGAAGTTCATCACGAACCAGGCGATCGAACGCGCTAAGGGTAACGACGTGTCGATCGGCGTCGCGTACGTCGACTGTCTCCAGGAGTCGACGGAGACCCAGGCCGTCCAGTCAGCGGGCCACCAGCTCAACGACCAGCCCGAAACCGATATCTCGATCCCTCACTCGGGGCTGAGCACGTCCGAGTATTACCGGCGGCTGTGGCAGATCATCGACACTCGCTACGACGTTGCCCTCATCATCCTGGACGAAGTCGACAAGATCGAAGACGACGACATCCTGATGCAACTCTCGAGGGCCGTCGAGTCCGGGAAACTCACCTCGAGTACCGTCGGCGTCATCGGCATCTCGAACAAGGTTCGGTACAAGGACTCGCTGGACGAGCGTATCAAATCGAGCCTTTGTGAACGCGAATACGTCTTTTCACCGTACGACGCAACGCAGATTCGGGAGATACTTCGGTCACGGTCGGATGCGTTCCACGATGGCGTCCTCGAGGACGGCGTCGTCCCCCGCGTCGCGGCGCTTGCGGCCCGGGAACACGGCGACGCGCGAAAGGCGATCGACATCCTCCGATTTGCGGGTGAGATCGCCGAAGAGAACGATCTCGAGACCGTGAATGAAGAGTGCGTCAACCAGGCTCACGAGCGCGAGGAGACGAGTCGACTCGCGGAACTGATCTCGAAAAGCCCCAGTCACGCGAAACTCGTCCTCGAGGCGATGGCGCTGTTGACCCAGCAGAAGGAGGGCAACGACGCGCCCGTGACGACGAACGAGACGTACGACCTCTACAAGCGCCTGTGCGAACGCGATCAGTCCGATCACCTGAAACTGCGCCGGGTTCGTGACATCCTCTCGGAACTCGAGTTCCTCTCGATAATCGAACAGGAGCGCAAGTGGGCCGGCAAGGGGAAAGGCAACTACATGGAAAACCGATTGATCGACGATCCGGCCGTCATTCTTGCGGCCTGTAACGAGTCGGAGTAGCGGAATCCCTTCGACCGGTTACGTCCGACGAATCCACTACCGAAGAGTGGGTTTTACTTCGACTCACCTGAATCGAGGAGTATGTACGCCGTTCTCACCGACGACCCCGACCTCGCTCGAGCGGGGATCGGCGACCGCACCTACTACTTCGTCGAGTACGTCGACGGCACCACGAACGAACCGCTCGAGGGGACGGTCGCCTCTGTCGCCTGCTGGGGCGACACCGCGGCAGTCGAGGCTGATCCCGAGCGAGCAGCAGTCTCAGCCGACGGCACTCGCGCGACACCCGATTCCGAGGGACACCACTGGGGGACGGTCTGTCCGACCGATCCTGACTACCGTGCCGACCTGCTCGAGCGCCTCGAGGACCTCGAGGGTGACGTCCGACTCACGACGCTCGGCTTTCCCGGGGAGTCGTTCTGTCACTGCGATCGCTGCGACCGTCAGTTCGCCGAGAGCGAGCACGACGACCGTACGGCGTGGCGTTCGGCTGTCGTCACCGAGTTCGTCGCCGACGCTGCGATGCGGGTCGACGGCGAACTGACCGCGACGCTGTACCCCGATCCGTACCCTGGCCATCTCGAGGAGCGTGCCGGACTCGACGTGCAGGCGCTGGCCGAACACGTCGACGGCTTCCTCGTCCCGCTGTGTAGCCCAGGCTACGAGACGACCTACTGGCTCGAATCGCTCGCTCGCGGGTTCACTACCGAACTCGAGGGACTCGAGGTCGACCTCTCGATCCAGCTTTCGGCAGCCGAGATCGAACCCGAGCGACTCGCCGAGATCACGCGAAAACTCGAGGAGTACGCGGACGAGATCGTCTACGGGACGTATCCGGACGACGCCGAGGTCGTACAGCAGGTTCTCAACCGTGTTCGTGGGAAAGATACACCGAAAATGTCTGCCTGATGTAGAATCCAGTCGGTGGCAGATGGCGAATCCAGCAAGGTATCAAACTCCTGAATGAGTCGGAGCAGCTGTCTTCTCACTCCATCGTGAGCGACCACGGCCCGTCGGCTTCGATCGTCACGTATCCAATTCCGTCGATGTCGAACGTGGTTTCGCCTTCGAACTGTCCAATCTCGTTGAAGACGAGGTCCGAAAATTGCCCGTCCTGTGGAAGGACTTCGACGATGAAGTTCCCACTGCCTTCGTGAGTCCCGTTGGCCTGGCCGAGCCCCTCGAACAGGAACGGTCCGTCCCAGGCTGGTTCCTCACACTCTAGTTCTACCGGTAACGTATCGGCTTCCTCTTCCGTTGCACGCGGCTGTAGGATCTCGAGTTCCCATGCTCCATCGGCATCAATGTCTAACAGGTACGTCCCCGCTTCCGCGAGGACGCCAGATGCTCCGTCGAAGTCACCGACCACGTTGACCAGCAGTTCGCTGAGATCGCCGTCAGTCGGGATCAGTTCGACGATGAAATTCGATTCCCCGTCGTGGGCAGTCTCGGCAATTGTGACGCCACCTTCGAGTTCGAACTCGTCGCTGACGGTCGCTCCTGACCCTTCGAATTCGAGCGGCTCGGGTTCGTCTTGTAGGCTTTTCCGCTCCGAACTGGCGGTCACTCCGGTCGATCCGACGATCGATGGGATCAGCCCGGAACCGGCCGCGAGATAGTGTCGACGATGCATACGGGACGCTCCGCTCAGCCGGTACTTCAAAGCCTATTCATATCGAAACTGAAGCTCTTCACACCCAGATTTACGAATAATTGTACACGAGGTAGTGCCGATCTACGAAACGGCTACATGAACTCCCGAACGTCGGAGTACCACATATCGTGGTAGTCGACGTGTCCAATTCTGCGGGCGACGGCGACCGCGATCGCGTGCCAGCAGAGGTCCGTCGGATCCTCGGCGTCTAAATTGTACTCGCTGTCCTTGCAGGTACAGCCGCCGTTCTCGACGATGTACTCGTCCTCGTGGCCGACGACGATCGTGAAATCGCGGTAGGCCTTCACCCGGTTCTCGCTAACCGCCTCGATCGCCCGGACCCCGCGGTCGCCGTGGACGCGCGAGATCTGTTCGACGATATCCGGCGTTAGCTTGCCTGTCTCCTCGAGTTCGGCTTGCCAACGCTCGACGGGTGTGGCCTCGGGCACGTCCGGAACTGTGCACCGAACTGTAAAATCGGTTTGGTTGTCGGGCCTGGCGGAGTCATGGCAAGGCGTCGACGAACCACTCGGTCGCTCCCGGCAGCGCCCGTGCCCAGGCTGCGGCGTAGGCGTACTCGGCCGTCGTATACAGGACGGCACGATCCGAGGATCGATCGGCATCGCGCTCGAGTCGTCGATCCCCGCCCCGAATCGCCGAAATCGCCGTTCCGAGACTGCGGTCGACGAGATACGGGGCCGACGTCTCGCCGCGAGCCGTCCGGATCGCGTCTATCGCGTCCTGCTTCGCGCCCCGGACGTCGTCTGCGTCTTCGGGTCGCTCGAGGCCACCGTCGTCGACGATCGATCGCAGTCGTTCGATCGTCCGGCGACCCGTTTCGGCCGCGTGCAGCGACGTGAGCGCCCGGGCGAGTCGTCCGTTCTCGAGGCGGGCCGAGACGTCGTCGTAACTCGAGCGCGTCCGCCGGATCGCGCTTTCGCCCGCCCACTCCCGGGGCGTCCCTTCGACCGGTGCGTCGAACAGCTCTTCGGCTGGATCGCGGCTCTCGAGCGGCAGTCTCTCGACGCTCTCTTCGAGGTCGGTGAGGAGAGCCGACGCTGCCGATTCGAACTCGTCGTCGAACGCTCGCTCACCAACCTCGGCCTGTCGGTCGATAAGGTACTGTGCCTCCTCGAGCGACGCGGTTGCTCGTTCGTACCGGCTCGCGAGGTCGCCGACGGCCTCGACCGTCGACGCCCCCAGCATCGGTCGATAGGCGTTCTCGACGAACCTGCCTGCCGTGTCGAGTTCGCGCTCGACGACGCTGTAGACGACGACCGCGTACTGGGGCTCGTCGTCGGTTCCGAACCGGGTCAGTTCCGACTCGGTCCCAGACAGTTCGTCCTCGAGATCCGCCAACTGTTCTTCTACCTCGTCCGGCGTCAATCCGTCCGTCGCAGCCGCGTACGCGGCTTCGGCCTCCGCAGCCCGCCGCCGCGGAGAGCCGAGCGACGACAGTCGTGCGTAGTTCGTCGGCTCCTCCTCTACGTCCTCGAGCCCGTCTCGAGCGCGTTTCCGCGTCTCGTCGACGTAGTTTCGGACCGCTTCGTTGGGAATCTCCTCGACGAGTCCGGCGGGGCCCGGTATCGGCTCGAGCAGCGTTTCGACGCGATCGATCCCCTCCTCGACTCGTTCGTCGCTGACGTCGACCGGCAGTTCCTCGAGGCGTTCTGGCGGGTCGATTTCCGTGATCGACGTCAGTTCTGCTCCCGTAGCGTCGACCGCCGGGTGGTCGTCCTCGTCGAGCGAACTACAGCCCGCGAGAGCGACCGTCCCGATTGTCGCACCGAAAGCGACGCCGCGCTCGAGGAAGCGGCGACGGGAGCGATCGAGAGTCATTCGCGACCACCTTCGAGGTCTTCGGCCATCTCAGGCGGTACTCCACAGCTGCTACTTCTCCCCCGTCCGTGTCCGCTCGGCCGTTGCTCGTAGGCAATCGGCAACTCGAGGACGGTGACCTGCACCTGCTGGTCGTCGATCGAGCACGCGACGTCTGGCTCGCGTTTCGTCGTACAGAACTGGACGCGAACGCCGCTCTCGTCGTCGCTCGTATCGCGACGTTCGGCGTACTGGAAGGCCTGCCGGTGGCAGGCCGAGACGGTAGCCTGAACCACGAACCCACTCGCTTCCTCGTAGTCGATCTCGCGGAGCGCAGCCAGCGGATCCTCCGGTTCGTCCTCCCCGTCGCTGGCGACTGGCTCGTACTGCAACTCGAGGGCGTCGACGTACTCCGCTTCGAAGACGTAGGGGAGTCGCGAACGGCGTGAGACGGTGTCATTGTCGTTGTCTTCTCGTTCGACGACGGCCTCTCTATCGTTGGCGTCGAACCGGAACGTGTGGACGCCGACGCCGTCGATCACGTCGATCTCGTCGTCGGAGTCCGGCTCGTCTTCGGACGGATCGGTTCCGATACAGCCGCTGGCGAGCGCGAGCGCGCCGACACCGAGATGGAGGGCTCTGCGGCGCGTACACGGGGACTGGGGCATAGCGACTCCTTTCGAGGAATCGTGTAAGTATCTTTTCGTGATCGATCGCTGTCGGGCCGAGACCACGGCGCTTTTCGCCCCACCACGCCGAACCGTTTCGTATGCGCGTCACCGAGGGCGGGGTCGAACTCGAGGTCCCCGGCGAGCAAACTGAAGGGGTCGAGGAGTCGGTCTTCTACAACCCGAGACAGGAACTGAATCGCGATCTGACGATCGCGACGCTGCGGGCCTACCGCGAGCGCGAGGAACGGGCCGAGACGTACCTCGACGCGATGACGGCGAGCGGCATCCGCGGCGTTCGCGCTGCGGCCGACGGCTGGGACGTCACGTGCTGTGACGTCGACGAGGAGGCCGTCGAACTGGCCCGCGAGAACCTCGAACAGAATGGGCTCGAGGCAACCGTCGAACACCGCAACGTCAACGCACTCATGCACGACGAGGTGTTCGACGTGATCGACCTCGATCCGTACGGGACGCCGATGCCCTTTGGCGACGCCGCGTTCGCGAACTGCCGGGATCTGGTCTGCGTGACGGCGACCGACACCGCGCCGCTGTGTGGCGCTCACTTCAACAGCGGCGTCCGCTCCTACTCTGCCGTGCCGCGAAACACCGACTACCACCCCGAGATGGGCGTCCGAATCCTCCTTTCTGCGCTCGCCCGCAGCGCGGCGCGGTTCGACGTCGGCGTCCAGCCACTGCTCACCCACGCGACGAGCCACTACGTCCGGACCTACCTCGAACTCGAGCACAAGGCCACCTCAGCCGACGCTGCCGTCGACGAACTCGGCCACATCTATCACTGCGAGGACTGCACGTACCGCGAGGCCGACCCCGGGATGATCGCCGACCCGCTCGAAACCTGCCCGAACTGCGGCGGGAATCGCATGCTGACCGCGGGACCGGTCTGGCTGGCCCACACCTGCGACCCCGAGTTCGTCGCCGCGGTCCGCGAGGCGATTCCCGACTCCTTCGGCACCGCGGAGAAAGCCCGCGAACTCTGTGCGACGCTCGAGGCCGAACTCGACGAGCCGACCCACTACGACCAGCACAAACTCTGTCGCAACTGGGGGCTGCCCGCAAACGCGATGGACGACTTCCTCGCGGATCTCCACGACGCGGGATACGAGGCGTCGCGTGCCCACTACGGTGGGACGACGTTCAAGACGGACGCCTCGGTTACCCAGATCCGGGACGCAACCGAGAGCAACCTCGGCTGATACCGAGTACTGTACCGATTTAGCGGGGCAACCGCGACCTGTTGGCTGCTACGCCGGAACTGACTTCCAGTAGTTCGTCCCGCTCGGCCAGACGCTATTTGAAAGTTCACTCCTTCTAACCGGATGTGCTGAATCGACGCCGAGGAGAGCGGACCGTAGCAGGGTATGTCGCTCGAGCCGTCTTTATCGCCCGTAGCGAGCAGCTGACACTACTCGCGGCTGGCGTCGCGTTCTACGGTTTCCTTTCGCTCATTCCGCTCGTAATGCTCGCAGTCGGAGTCGCGGTGACCCTGGGCGGCGAGGACCTCGCTGCACGAGTCACGGAAGCTGGCAGTGAGTTCCTCACACCGTCAGCACAGGAGCTCCTCGCCACGACAGTCCTCGATGGGTCTGGACGACGGAGTGCGACCGTACTCGGCTCTGCCGGTCTGCTGTGGGGTGCCAGTCGCGCACTTCGTGGCCTCGATGGAGCGTTCTCGGCGGTGTATGGGACGACCAGATCGAAGTCGATGATCGATACGGTCCGCGATTCGACGATCGCGTTCGTCGTGATCACCCTCGGGCTGGCGGCCGTCGCTGCACTCGAGTTTTTCGTCGGGGCCGCTCCGTACATCCGGGTTGCGTATCTCGGTGACAGCTTCGTCGTGCTCGGACTCGCAGTCACCTTTCTGCCGCTGTACGTCCTCTTTCCCGGCGAACCCGTCGAGATTCGAGAGGCGATCCCGGGAACGATGATCGCCGCAGTCGGCTGGTTCGCCCTGACCCGTCTCTTTTCTCGGTACGCCTGGATCGCGGCCGAATACACCGTCTACGGTGCGCTCGGCGCGGTCTTTTTCGTTCTCATCTGGATGTACGCCAGTGCGATGCTCCTCATCTTCGGCGCGATCTGCAACGCCGTTCTCGCCGGTCGTGAAGTGGACCGGCAGCTACAAAGTCCCGGCGCGCGACAGGTTCGAACAGGAGCGATGGTCGACGACGCCACGAGTGCCGACGACGGGACCGAGAATACCGGAGACGAAACCGGAACGGGCGGGGAGACGGATCCACGTTCGGACGCGAGCGCCGCGTCGACCGCCACGTCCCGCACTCGAGATCGATCGGACGATCCCGAGGCGCTCCGGGAGGAGATCGAACGGCTCCGGGACCGCGTCGACGAGTTCGAATCCAGCGTCGAATCGCGGACCGTCGAGAAGTCCTCTCTCGAGAGCGACCTCAAACGCTACGTCCGGCGTCGAATCTACCGGGGCCACGCCCGCGACTGGGGGCCGTACCTCGTCTTGCTGTACGGTACCGCGATGGCTATCGGGGCGTTTTACTACCTCGAGGGTGGGTGGGCGATCCTCGCGATGTTCGTCGTCTGGACGTCGACGCTCGGCGTCTACGCGCTCATGGTCCTGTTCGGTGCGGTACTGTCCGTGCTGGGCGTTCCGGGGCGACTCCGGGATCGGGTCAGTGACTGGCGGTCCTGACATGATGTCTGGTTCGCTGGCCCGTTTGCCTCGCCACACGTGTTCGTATCCTAACTAGTCGGTGGCTATAATATCGTGTCCGTACTACGGCCGCCCGATGTGGTTCGAGTCGACACAGGTCGAGACCGTTAGAGACGCGTTCCCCGAGTGGATGGCCTTTCTCTTCGCGTTCTTCTCCTACCTCGGGAGCGTCTGGTTCGTCGCGCCTGCGGTCGTCCTCGCGTTCTGGTTCTGGGATCGCCACCGTTTTGGCTACTGGCTCGGCGTCGTTATGGGCGGCTACGCGATCATGGTCGCTCTCAAGAGTTTCTTCTCGATCGCTCGCCCCGGCGTCGGTCCCGCGATCACACCCGACTCCCTCCCGACCGTTCTGGCACTCCTCTACGCCCCGGCCGTCGAAATCCACACGACGACGTTCCCCAGCGGCCACGCACTCGCCGGCACGATCGTCTGGACGATGCTCGCCCTCGAGGTCGATGTCGGGACTCGAGTCCAGCGACTGGTCGTCGCGGCGACGATGATCGCTCTCGTCTCGTTCTCGCGGATCGGAGCGGGCGTTCACTACCCGATCGATGTCGTCGCCGGCGTCGCCGTCGCCGTCGGCTACCTGGCGCTCGTCCTGTGGCTGCGCGAACGGATCACCGGCTGGCCCGCGCCGTGGCGACGCTCGAGTCGGGCGTCTTCGCCCACCCGAACGCTGGACCTGCGCCAGGCCGCGACCGCCGTCTTCGCGACTGCCGGTGTCCTCTCCGTGCTGGCCTTGCGAGCGGGTGGGGGGACCGATGCAGCGGCGTTGCTCGGCGGCTCGATCGGTGCCGTTCTCGCCTGGGAGTACGCGAGGCCGGCCCGTCAGCCGTGGTCGCTGTCGCTGCGTCGCGTCGGCCAGGCGGTGGTCGGCATCGGGACGCTCGCCGTCGTTGCGCTCGTCTTGCTGGTCACCGACGCCGTCGTCGTCTGGTTCCTCGTCGGCGTCGCCGGCGGAGCGACTGTCGTCGCTTTGCCGCGGCTGGTCTCACTGGCCTCGATCTCCGCGGTTCGGCCGGACGTCGCCGGCTGACCCCATCAGTCGACGCGGCCACCGGCGAAAGTACCGCGGTAGACGACCGTCTCACTGTTTTGGATGTGTTCTTCGCCTTCGAACCGCTGGAGATCGCCGTCGACCGAACTCGAGTACGTCATCTCGTCACCCTCGTACGCCGCTGGACCCCGGTACGGTCGATCCGTCGTCGCCTGCTCGAGTGCTTCACGGAGAACGGCGTACACGTCGTTCGGATCCGCGTCTTCGCGAACGACGTCTCCGTAGTAACTCATTCCCCAGACGGGCCGACCGTCGCGGGTGACGACCTCGTGTCCGACGAACGCCGTCGATCCGTAGTACTGATCGCGATAGCCGTACTCGCCACGCCCGTACGTGATGACCTTCTCCCCGTCTGGTCCAGGATCCGCCTGAGTAGTAGCGTAGCCGTTCCTGTGTGCCTCGACGATAAACGCCGCGAGGTTCGTCATATATCTCGTACAAGATACTCGACTGATAGGTTACCGGTACGGCCACGCGAAAAGCGGTGAACCACTCGAGAGCAGCGAGTTTCAGAACGTCTCGAGGTAGCGATCGAGTTCCCACTGGGAGACGTCGATCAGGTACTCCTCGAACTCCTGGCGCTTGGCTTCGACGAACTTCGGCGCGACGTGATCGCCCAGCGCGTCGTAGACGACGTCGTCGTCCTCGAGGGCGTCGACGGCCTCACCGAGATTCGACGGCAGCGTGTCGATACCGTACTCTTCGCGGGTCTGTTCGTCGAACTCGTAGATGTTCTCACGGACCGGATCGGGACACTCGAGGTCGTTCTCGATGCCGTCGAGACCGGCGTGGATCATGGTCGCGATGGCGAGATACGGGTTACACGACGGGTCGGGCGAGCGCAGTTCGATACGGCTCGCCGCGGGAACGCGGGCTGCGGGCTTGCGGATCAGCGACGATCGGTTGCGGTCCGACCAGGCGACGTAGACAGGCGCCTCGTAACCCGGAACCAGTCGCTTGTAGCTGTTGACGGTCGGGTTCGCGACGGCGGTGATCGCCGGCGCGTGCTCGAGAACCCCTGCGAGGAACGACTTGGCGGTGTCCGAGAGGTCGAACTCGTCGTCCCCGTCGTGGAACGCGTTCTCACCGTCGTCCGTGAACAGCGAGATGTGGGTGTGCATCCCCGAGCCGTTGATCTTCGGGATCGGCTTGGGCATGAACGTCGCGTGGTAGCCGTGTTCGGAAGCGATGGCACGGACGACAGTACGGAAGGTCGCGACGTTGTCCGCGGTCGCGAGGGCGTCGTCGTAGGTGAAATTGATCTCGTGCTGTCCCTGGGCGACCTCGTGGTGGCTGGCCTCAACCTCGAAGCCCATGTCCTCGAGACCGTAGATGATGTCTCGCCGAACGTCCGAGGCGAGGTCTTTCGGCGCGAGGTCGAAGTAACCGCCAGCGTCGTTGGTATCAGTCGTCGCGCGGCCGTTCTCGTCCTCCTCGAAGAGGAAGAATTCGGGTTCGGGCGCGGCGTTGACCGTGTAGCCCATGTCTTCGGCGCGCTCGAGGGCGCGTTTGAGGACGTGACGCGGGTCGCCCTCGAACGGTTCGCCCGACGTGGTGTCGTAGACGTCACAGATCATCCGGGCGGAGCAGCCGTCTTCGCGGTCCCGCCAGGGGAGAATCGCAAACGTCTCCGGATCGGGAACTAAACGCATGTCCGATTCCTGAATGCGGACGAACCCCTCGATCGACGAGCCGTCGAAGTAGATCCCTTCGGTAAACGCTTTCTCGGCCTGGCGCGCGGGCACCGAGACGTTCTTGACGGTGCCGAGAATGTCGGTAAACTGCAGACGAAGGAAATCGATCTCTTTCTCCTCGATTTCGTCGAGTACTGCCTGTTCGGCAGCACTGATGTTTCCGCTTGTCATCCGTATTGTCGTGGTACCCTCGGATCTCCCCTACTAAAACCCTACTGTTCTAAGCAAATCTTCTCTTCACCGGCCGGAATTGTATATTCGTAAATTTCTAAAGGGTGGGATTAGTTGGTACACGTGATGACGTACGAAAATCTCGACGCGAAACTAGTGAATGCACTCCTCGGTGACGGCCGTGCGAGTCTCCGCAGCCTCGCCGAAGAGCTGGACGTCTCCGTTACTACTGTCTCCAATCATCTCTCCGACCTCGAAGACGAAGGCGTCATCGAGGGGTACACACCGCGGCTGGACTACGACGCGGTCGGCTACGACGTCACCGCCGTCATCCAGTTGCAGGTCGAGGGGAACGCCCTCCCCGACATCACGGACACGCTCCGTGACCACCGCCAGATGACCAGCGTCTACGAGGTCACGGGAGACTACGACGTGATCGCCATCGGCAAATTCAAAGACACCGATGGGATGAACGACCAGATCAAGGAACTGCTCACCGACCCCGACATCAAGGCATCGAACACGAGCGTCGTTCTCAACGCCGTCTCCGAGAACGAACAGTTCGAACTCGATATCGACGACACCTGATCTCCGCTCTGTCACTCCTTACTCGTCGCCGAAGACGTCTCCGCCGTCTACTGCTGTTCGCTGTGATCCCGTCTGTGCCCGCCACAGCGTCGCGTACCGGCCGTCGGCCTCGAGTAGCTTCTCGTGATTGCCTCGTTCGACGATTTCGCCGTCGGCCATTACAAGGATCGTATCGGCGTCTCTGACCGTCGAAAGCCGGTGGGCGATGGCGAACGTCGTCCGATCCTCGGTGAGCCGGTCGATCGACTGCTGGATGAGCAGTTCCGTCTTCGTGTCGACCGCGCTGGTCGCCTCGTCCAGAATCAGAATTTCGGGATCGGCCAGCACAGCGCGTGCGAGCGCAATTCGCTGGCGTTGCCCGCCAGAGAGCTTGATCCCGCGTTCGCCGACGCGGGTCTCGTAGCCGTCCTCGAGGTCGGTGATGAACTCGTGGGCCTGGGCAGCCCTGGCAGCCTCTTCGACTGCCTCGTCGGGTGCGTCGAAATGGCCGTACCGGATGTTGTCCGCGATCGTGCCGTCGAAGAGGAAGGTGTCCTGGCTCACGTAGCCGACGGCCGACCGGAGATCCGAGAGGGCGACCTCGCGGATGTCGTGGCCGTCGATCCGGATCGAGCCTTCCTGGACGTCGTAGAGCCGGAGCAGGAGTTTGATGATCGTCGACTTCCCCGCGCCAGTCGGACCGACGAGCGCGACGGTCTCGCCCGGTTCGGCCTCGAAGGAGACGTCCTCGATGACGGGTTCCTCGAACGCTTTCTCCTCGTCGTCCCCGACCGTCTTCCGTCCCTCCGCGTCGGCGTAGCTGAAGGAGACGTTCTCGTACTCGACGCGGCCGCGAACCGGCTCTATGTCGGCTGGATCGTCCGGATCGTCGATGGCGACCGGGATGTCCATCAGGCCGAAGATGCGCTCGCTCGAGGCCTTCGCGTTCTCGTACTGGTCGACGATGTTCGAGACCTCCGCGAGCGGGTCGACGATCCGCTGGGTGAGCATGAGGAAGACGACGAAGTCACCCACCGAGAGCGTCCCGGTGAGCGGCCCCGGCGCGGTTCCCGTCGCCAGCCAGAGCCCGCCGACGAGGAAGGTCGCGGCGAAGGCGACGCCGGCGAGCAACTCCATCCCTGGTCGGTAGACGTAGCTCAGCTTGAGCACGTCCATCGTCCGATCGAACAGGTTCTTCGAGGACGTGCGGACGCGACCGACCTCGTAGGACTCGCTCGAGGTCGTCTTCGTCAGCCCCATTCCGGCGATAGCGTTCTCGAGGCGAGTGTTCAACCGGCCGACGGCGGACCGCTGGCGGACGTACCGCGGTTCGACGACGCGCATGAACCAGATCGTAAACCCGACCATCGCCGGCACGGCAAACAGGGTGACGACGGCGAGTTGCCAGTTCAGGTAGAAGAGAACGGCCGTGATCCCGCCGACCATCACGATCAGTCGCGCGGAGTTCATGAGCGCGTTGTCGAGGAACCGCTCTAAGTTCTGGGTGTCGTTGTTCAGCACTGCCATGACCTCGCCGGTCTGTTTTTCGTCGAAAAAGGACATGTCCAGCCGCTGCATCTTCCGGAAGGAGTCGACCCGGACGGTGTGCATCACGTCGTGAGCGAACAAGTTGGCGGTGACGCCGTAGATCCAGGTGAAAACCGCCACCACGAGGAAGGCGACGATAATCGAGACGATGACGAACCAGAACTGGGCCATCTGCTCGGCCGGCAGCCAGGCGTCGGGTACGAGCGGCAACTCGAACGCCCCGGGGTTTTCGTTGAACACTGCGTCGATGGCGACCCCGAGCAACAGCGGTGGCACGAGACTCGCCATCCGTGCGACGAAGTTCGCGACCATCCCGGCCGTAAAGTACCCCAGTCGGCCGGGCGCATACTCACGGAACAATCGTATCAACGGCCGATCGACGTCCTCGCGGTAGGCGTCGAACGGCGTCTCGTCGTCGTTGGTACTCACTGCCACGCCGGTATCGTTTCGAAACGTAAGTCTCCCTCGGTTCGTACCGGAATCCGTGAGTGTTCCGTTCGAGAACCAAATCTGCAGTGAGAGAACTCCTTAACTCCGGATGTACAGCACAGTTACGCCGATCACGAGGAACAGCAGTCCCCACCACAGCGAGTCGCCGGGCAGGACTTTCAGGATTAGGGTGACGATACCGGACGAAATCAGGGACCAGCCGAGTGTTGTCTGGAAGGCCATAGCCGGCATACGACGGCGAGCACAAAAGGTCACCGGCTTGCCAGAAGCAACGGTGGGTGCGCTACTCGAGCGATACATTTCCGTCGACAGGCAGACACTTGCCAAAATAATCTGTCGGCGAGCGAGCGGTTCGAAGAACCCGAGTGGAGCGCGGTTCGGAGCCCGAAGGGCGAGAACCGCGGAATGCGAACGGGCGGAGCCCGTGAGCGACGCCGTTCACCGCGAGCGCTTTCAGGCGCTCGCGGGTCGACGAGCGACGATCGGGAGCGAGGAGACTTTTGTACTAAATTTTGCCGAGGGCCGCCGTCGGCGGCCCGCAGAGCAAAATTTAGTCCTACATCATGCCGCCCATGCCGCCGCCCATGCCGCCCATGCCGCCACCGGGCGCGCCGCCTTGTTCGTCGTCGCCCTTGTCGGTCGACAGGTCACCGGCGGAGATGATGTCGTCGATTTTGAGGACGAGGTTGGCGGCTTCGGAGGCGGATGCGACGGCCTGTTCTTTGGCGTGGGCCGGTTCGACGACGCCTGCCTCGAAGGTGTCCTCGATGTCGCTCGAGAAGACGTTCAGTCCGGCCTTGACGTCGCCGTCTTCGTGGGCTGCACGGAGGTCGACGAGCGTGTCGATGGAGTCGAGGCCGGCGTTCTCGGCGAGCACGCGCGGGACGAGCTCGAGCGAGTCGGCGAACGCTTCGACGGCCAGCTGTTCGCGGCCGGAGACGGAGTCGGCGTAGTCACGGAGCCGGGAGGCGAGTTCGACTTCGATTGCGCCGCCGCCGGCGAGGACGCGGCCGTCGGAGACGGTCTGGGCGACGACGTCGAGTGCGTCGTTGACGCCGCGCTCGAGTTCGTCGACGACGTGGTCGGTCGAGCCACGAAGCAGGAGGGTGACGCCGTGGGCATCGTCGCCTTCGACGTAGAACATGCCGTCGTCCTCGTCGCGAGTGACGTCGCCGTGACCGAGGTCCGCGGCGGAGGCACTCGAGAGGTCGGAGACGATCGCCGCGTTGACGACTTCCGAGAGGAACTCGAGGTCGGACTTCTTGGCGCGGCGGACGGCGAGGATGCCTTCCTTGGCGAGGTAGTGCTGGGCGAGGTCGTCGATGCCCTTCTGGCAGAAGACGACGTCGGCACCGAGGTCGGCGATCTGCTGGACCTTCTCTTTGAGCTGTTCCTCTTCGCGGTCGAGGAACTTCTGGAGCTGGTCGGGGTCGGTGACCGAAACTTCGGTGTCGACGTCGGTCTCCTCGACCTCGATCGGGTCGTTCAGCAGGAGAATGTCGGCGTCTTCGGCCTCGACGGGCATGTTGTCGTGGACCGGATCCTTGTCGACGATGCCGCCCTCGAGGAGGTCGGACTCGTCGACGCTACGGCCGGTCTGGGTCTCGATGTTGAGGAACTCGAGGTCGACGACGTTTTCGCCGGCGTCGTTCTCGACGGTGACGGCGCGGACGGCGTCGACGATCAGCTGCGAGAGGTGTTCCTTGTTGACCTCGGCGCCCTTGCCGGTCATCGAGGTCTCGGCGGTCTTGCGCAGGAGTTCCTCGTCGCTGGTGTCGATATCGGTGGCGATGTCGTCGATCTCTTCACGGGCCTGCTCGCTGGCGAGGTGGAAGCCCTTGATGATTGCCGTTGGGTGAATGTCCTGCTCGAGGAGGTCCTCGGCGTTCTTGAGGAGTTCGCCGGCGATCGCGACGGCGGTCGTGGTGCCGTCACCAGCTTCGTCTTCCTGGGTTTCGGCGACCTCGACGATCATCTCGGCCGTCGGGTTGTCGATGTCCATCTCTTCGAGGATGGTGACGCCGTCGTTGGTGATCGTCACCGATCCCATCGAGTCGACGAGCATCTTGTCCATCCCTTTCGGACCGAGCGTCGAGCGGACGGCCTCGGCGACCGCTCGCGCTGCGGAGATGTTGTAGTCCTGCGCGTCTTTGTCCTTGACGCGCTGGGAGTCCTCGCTCATTACGATCATCGGCTGACCCTGCTGCATTCGCTGGCTCATAGTCAAGCGAATCATTGATTGTCCTTCTACATAAAAGTACTGCTCTTCGGGGTTCGTGTCGTTCGTCGACCGACGAATCTACAACGTCGAAATCGCCATAGTGCGTACGAGTTGTACACTTGTATTGCGGTGTGGTACCGTCACTCGAGATCGTGTTCGCGGCCGGCCATTCCGCTATATTTAAGTGCGCTGGATTGTGGTTCAGGATTCGATCGGCTCGAGCAGCGACGGTTCGTCCGTCGACGGATCATTGACTGCCCTCGAGACCGGGTACGCCCGCATCTCGTCCGCTGGATAGGGCTCGAGGAGGTCTTTCGGATCGTCCCCCATGAGCCACTCCCGTTCGTCACCGGGCTCGAGGATTACCGCCATCCGGTGGTGGAGATCCCCGACCAGATCGTTCGGTTCCGTCGTGACGACCGTGAACGTCTCGAGCGGGTCGTCGTCCCTGCCCGCATCCGCGCTGCCGCCGCCGAACGCCTCGAGTCCGGCCTGGGTCGTCTCCTCGTCGGGTTCCCAGCGCTCCCACAGCCCCGCCATCGCGAACGGTCGGTCGTCCTCGAGGGCGACCCTGTAGGGTTGTTTCCCGTCCTCGGTCTCGACCCACTCGTAGAAGCCGTCCGCGGGCACGAGACATCTGCGCTGTTCGTAGGCTTCCCGAAAACTCGGCTTCTTGTTGATCGTCTCCGCACGCGCGTTGATGATCCCGCCAGTGTCGTCGTCGGCCCACGACGGAACCAGTCCCCACTCGAGGCGCTGGACTGTCTCGGGCTCGGCGTCGGTGATCACCGGCAGCCGCTGGCCGGGTGCAGCGTTGTAGCGGGGCGAGAACTCCTCCTCGAGGGTTGCGTCGAATCGTTCCTCGAGGTCGTCGGACTCGAGGGTGAGAGTGTACCGGCCGCACATGGGCGAAGTTTCGTGCTCCTCGGTCAAACGGATTCCGCTCGGCCCACGAAATGTACAGTTGTATTTCTGGAGGCTTATTGCACCCTCAGTCGATAGATTCCTCGCGTGCATTGATCGGTCCAAAGACATATACACACAACTCTAATTTCTGGAATCAATGGTCGGGTTAGAACGAGGAACCGTCGAACTGGAGCCGTATCGAAAAGAATGGGTGGACCTCTACGAAGAGGAAGCAGAGCGACTACAGAATATTGCGAATGACTGGTTCCTCGATTTCGAACACATCGGTAGTACCGCCATCGAGGGGATGCTGGCGAAGCCGATAATCGATATCCTCGCCGTCGTCGAAACACTAGACGAAACGGAAGACCTCATATCCAGACTCGAAGACCATAAGTACGAATATCGCCCTGAAGACGTAGAAGGACGGCTCTTTTTCGCCAAAGGGCCACACACGAACCGCACGTACTACCTTTCGGTTACGGAGCGAGGAAGCGACTTCTACGAAGAGAAAATCGCCTTCAGAGATTATCTCCGCGACCATCCAGAAATCGCTGCCCAGTACTCTTCACTGAAGAAACGATTGGCCGAAACGTACCCCGAGAACAGAGAGCAGTATACCGCCGCGAAAGGCGACTTTATTCAGGACGTTCTCGAACGAGCGATGAATAGCTAATCGCGTTGCTCGCGACACTTCCGAGTGTTAAGTACGAAAACGCCAGGACTGGGATTTGAACCCAGAATCCCAAAGGGAACACGCTTTCCAGGCGTGCGCCTTACCGTTCGGCCATCCTGGCTCGAGTAAACGTAACCACGTCGGTCGTTTAACTCTTACTTTTACTGTCGCCGCCGTGTGACTCGGTTTCGTCCGCCACGCGGCGTGCCGACCACGCGGCGATCCGGTGCTCGAGGGCGTACGCACTCACTGCCGTTGCCGCACCCACGAGGACGGCGACGGCACCGCCCTGCGTGATCGTCACCAGTGGCTCGACGACCAGGGCGTAGCCCTGGACCAGCACCAGAAACGCCATGAAGCCGACCGCGCCCCACAGGAGTGCAGATTTGGTGCGTGGCTCCATCGGTCGGCGTTACTCGACGGTCGCGATCGCTTCGATTTCGACGCCGACGCCCTTGGGGAGTGCGGCGACCTCGACGGCGCTACGGGCCGGGGGTTCGTCGTCGAAGTAGCTACCATAGGTCTCGTTCATCTCGTCGAAGTCCTCGATGTCGTCGAGGAAGACGCTCACCTTGAGCACGTCGTCGATGCTCGCACCTTCTTCCTCGAGGATGGCGGTGAGGTTGTCCAGGGCCTGTTCGGTCTGGGTCGCGATGGACTCGTCGTCGAGCAGGTCACCGTCGGGCGTCATCGGAATCTGGCCGGCGGTGAACATGACGTCGCCGTTGGTCGTCGCCTGGCTGTACGCGCCGACGGCTGCGGGAGCCTCGTCGGTTTCGATGATTCGTTTCATACACGGGATGACTCTCCAACACGTCTTAAAACCAGACGAAATCCAGTGCCAGGGTTAGATCGTCGAACATTCGCAAGCGGTTACCGAACTCGGTTGTCGTTTTGTCTCACCCGTGTTCCCTGTCGGAAAACGCCCGTCTGGGTTTATATGCAGGTCGTGAGCAGTGTCGGTAATGCGATGGCTCCCGCTCGCGCGCGAGGAGTGTAAAGCCCTGCTCTCTACCAAGGGCGTCTGGCTGCTCGCGCTCGCGCTTCCGCTCTGGACGTATCGACCGGATTACACCGCCTGGGCGGAACTCGGTCCCGACATGACGATCGGGTTCGTCCAGTACAGTGCCGCGTTTCTGCTTCCGATCGCCGCGATCGCACTCGGATATCAGACGATCGTCGGCGAACGAACGTCCGGAAGCCTGCAGTTCGTCCTCGGACTCCCTCTCACGCGCGGTGACGTCCTTCTGGGGAAGCTCGTCGGGCTGACAGTCGGCATCGCGATCCCGATGCTGCTTGCACTCGGCCTCGTCACGCTCGTCGGCGTCGTCCGATTCGGCCTGTTCTCTCCACTGCGGTATCTCGCCGTAATTCTCGTCACGCTGGCGTATCTCGCGGTGCTCGTCTCGATCGTCGTTAGTGTCTCGGCATTGGCTGGCCGTGCGGCTACTGCTGCCGTGACGCTGTTCGTCGGCCTCTTCCTGCTACTCGAGTTTCTCTGGCAGATGCTATCACCGATGCTGTACTCGCGGCTCACGGGCACCCCTGTCGATCCGTACGATCCACCGGCAGAGGGTGGACTGTTTCTTCTGGATCGCCTCTCGCCGGGCGGGGCGTACAACACTGTCACGAACGGGATTTTAGACACCGGCAACTCCGCGTGGCACTACTCGAGCGTCCTGAGCGAAATACAACCTAACGTCTCGTCGAACGCGCTCGTCGTCGATACCGCGTTCGACCCGGGGACCGTCCCGCTGTATCTCCACGAAGCGGGTGGCCTGGTTATCCTCGCCGCCTGGGGGCTGGTACCGCTTGGAATCGCCTACCTCCGTTTCGATCGCGGTGATCTCGTATGAGTTCGAACGACCTCGACCCGGCCATCGACACCGATCGACTGACGAAACGCTACGGCTCCAAGGCAGCCATCGAAGATCTCTCGCTCACCGTCGAATCGGGCGAAATCTACGGCTTCCTCGGGCCGAACGGTGCCGGCAAGTCGACGACGATCAACCTCCTGATGGACTACGCGCGCCCGACGGAAGGTTCGTGTCGCGTCCTCGGGATGAATCCCCGCGACGACGTCGTCTCGGTCCACCAGCAGGTCGGCATCCTGCCGGACGGCTTCAGCGTCTACGAGAACCGGACCGGCCACGACCACCTGCGGCTTGTCATCGACACGAAACGGGCCGACGACGACCCGGAACGCCTGCTCGAGCGCGTCGGCCTCGCGGATGCGATCGACGACAAGGCGGGGAGCTACTCCCGCGGGATGCGCCAGCGACTCGCGCTCGCGATGGCACTGGTCGGCGAACCGGACCTGCTGATTCTCGACGAGCCGTTCTCGGGGCTCGATCCCCACGGCGTCCGGACGGTCCGCGAGATCGCACACGCGGAGAACGACCGCGGCGCGACCGTCTTCTTCTCGAGTCACGTCCTCGGGCAGGTCGAACTCGTCTGCGATCGGATCGGCATCCTCCACGAGGGTCGACTCGTCGCGGAGGGAACGGTCGAGGAACTGCGAGCGAACGCACCCGTTGCGACGGAACTCGAGTTAACGATCGATGGCGATTCCGATCGGGCACGCCGGACGGCGGCCGCAGTCGACGGCGTTACCGACGCGTTCCTGGACTCGCCGACAGATGCTTCGTCCGACGCCGATACTGCTGGCGGTCGACTGACCGAAACAGCGGCCGAGTCGATGACCGTCCACCTCGAGTCGCCGGAGCGACGCGAAGCAGTCGTCGCCGCGATCGAGGACGCCGGCATCCGCGTCGAGCGAACGAGCGTCGACGAGCCGTCGGTCGAGTCGCTGTTCGTCGCGTACACCGACGACGGATCGAACGGAGGTGACCGAGAATGAACGGCGACGACCCCTCCCGTGGCCCGTCCATTCGTCGCCGTACGCTGCTCGGCGTCGTCGCCGGCTCGACTACCGCCCTCGCGGGCTGTATGGCCGACTCCGAGTACGAGATCGGCGCTGTCGAGACCCACTCGAGTCCGGACGAGTTGCTCTCGTTCGATCTGGACGTACTGGATCCGGAGATCCGGGTCGATTCACCCGGCGTGATCGAACTTACTACCGAGAACGACGGTGACGAGCAACTCGAGATCGCGAGTCGAGGCGTTCGACCGTACGGTATCCTCGAGTTACGTGGTGAGCCGGAGGGGTATCCGGGCGAAGCACGGATCCGCCTGTGGAGCGACGAGTACGAGGAAAGCGACCACGTCGACGTCCGTCCCAGCGGGATGGGTCTCGACGGTGAGGAACTCATCATGACGCTTTCACCCGGCGAAACGACGTCGTTCGCGTACGAGATTCACGGCGACGATATCGGGCCGACCGGCACGTACGAACTCGCCGCTGGGCTCGGCAACGAGGATATCGTCACGTATCGACGTCCGGACGGGACGAACGACGAGGAGACGGGAACTGGCGAGTCCGAGAACGAGGAAAACGAGGAGGACGGGAGCAGGGTGGCTGGAACTGGCGTTACTCCTCGAATCGAAGTCACGGTCGACTCTCGGAGTCGGATTCCGTTCCGCTGAGTCGTGTTAGGCCAGTACGTCGACCTCGTAGCCGGCCTCCCGGAGGTCGGCGAGGAACTCCTCGACGTGTTCGGGGCCGCGCATCTCGAGTTCGATCTCGACTTCGGCGTCGTTCAGTTCGACGCCGCGGGAGGTCCGGTCGTGGTGGATCGCGTAGATGTTCGCCTGGTGAGCGGTAAAGATATCGAGCAGTCCTTCCAGGGCACCCGGCTGGTCGGTCAGGACGGTCCGGATCTTCAGGTAGCGGCCGGTCTCGAGCAGTCCGCGGACGATGACGTTGCTGAGCGTGTTGAGGTCGATGTTGCCGCCACAGATCGCCGGGACGATCGTCTCGTCCTCGTCGTAGTCGAACCTCTCGAAGAGGACGGCTGCGAGCGGGACCGCGCCCGCACCCTCGACGACCGTCTTCGAGCGCTCGAGCAGGTGGACGATGGTCATGGCGATTTCGGGATCGGAGACGGTGACGACCTCGTCGACGCGCTCCTGAATGTGCGGGAACGTCTGCTCGCCGACGCTGCGGGTGGCGATCCCGTCGGCGATCGTGTCCACCCCGTCTATCGTCACTCGCTCGCCTTTCTCGAGGGAGGGGGCGGCACTGGAAGCACCCTCGGCCTGGACGCCGACGACGCGTACGTCGGGCTTTTTCCCCTTGATCGCCGTCGCGATCCCGCTGATGAGGCCGCCACCGCCGATCGGAACGACGACGGTCTCGACGTCCGGACAGTCCTCTAGAATCTCGAGGCCGATCGTCCCCTGGCCGGCCATCACGTCCTCGTCGTCGAAGGCGTGGAGGTAGGTCATCCCCTCCTCGCGTTCGATCTCGTGGGCGCGCTCTGCGGCCTCGTTGTAGTCGCTGCCCTCGAGGACGACCTCCGCGCCGTAGTTTCTGGTCGCTTTCACCTTCGAGATCGGCGCGTGTTTGGGCATGACGATCGTTGAGTCGACGCCCGCGCGACTGGCTGCGAGTGCGACGCCCTGGGCGTGGTTGCCCGCGCTCGCGGTGACGACGCCGGCTTCTTTCTGCTCTTCGGAGAGCGTCGCGATCCTGTTCGTCGCGCCACGGATCTTGAAGGCGCCCGTCCGCTGGAAGTTCTCCAGTTTCAGGTGGACCTCCGCGCCGGTCATCGAAGAGTAGGTGTGTGAGTAGTCCAGTGGCGTGTGCCGGGCAGTCTCCCGTACCCGTTCGCGTGCTTCGAGAACGTCCGAGAGTTCGATCATACGTCCGACTATTCGCCGGGTCTCGTAATATTGTTGGGATCACATCCGGATAGTCCAGCCGGTATGGATGTTATGACAGGAAAGTGCTGCCGGGTGCAGGCAGCACGACAGGGAATACACGGCGTGTGACGTGCGACTGTAGACGGGAACGGAGAGACCATAAAACCCACCCCTCCGGACCGAAAGTGAAAGTGCAAGAAGGCGCCGGGATGAAACCTCCGTCAGACGGTCGACAGACGATCGACTGACGGTCGTCATTCGCGACTCGATAGCACGATTTCGTCCTCGCGAACCACGCGACGAACCCGCTCGAGGAGGGGACCATCACCCGGCCAGTCGATCCGGTCGTCGACTCCGAGACGGGCCGGATCGCCGACGTAGACGAAGGCTTCGTCGTCACGCCCGGAATACGGGACCGTAACCCGAACGTATAGTCCGTCTTCGACCCCCTCGTATCGATCCAGGCGCTCGAGTCCCACCTCGTCGACCGCCAGTACCCGTCCGTCGACGCTTCCACCCGGTGCAAGCGTCGGATAGCGGCCGTCGACGCGGTGTACCCCCTCGAGCGTGGCCGTCTCCTCGAGAGCGTACTCCGCTGTTGGATGCCCCTCGAGGACGGTCTGGACCCGGTCGGGATCGGTCAGTGTTCCGTAGACGAAGACGTACACGCGCGTTCGTCGGACGGCCGGTTACTTTTGTTCGACGATGTTTCGGTGGTCTCCCGGGCCATCATTCGGCGGCCGTTAATTCACTCTCTAATACACAAAACATTTATAATATCTCTCGAGACACAGGTTCATGAATCGCGAGCTAGCCCTGAGTGGTGCCGCGTTCGTCGTCGTGGCCCTTGCACTCGCGACGCTTGCCCTCTCCGGTGCGGTCGCCGACCCCGCAGAACCCGATACGGCGGCCGAACTCGACGGTCACGCGTCGCTGCTCGAGGTAACGATCGCTGCCGACGAGGTGTCGGGCGAGACGGTTGCACTCGAGGTCGACAGCCACCTCCAGCACCACGGCGGCCCGGTATCGAACGTGACGATCGTCCATCGAGCCACCGATACGGAAACGGGACTCGTCGAGGAGACGACCGACCACGAGGTCGGCACGCTCGATGGCGAAGTCGAGACGACGGCTACTGCGACAGTCGACGTTCCTCGAGACGGATCGTACGAGGTCGAGACGTTCGTCTACGTCGACGGGACACGGACGGAATCGACCAGCCACCGCGTCTCCGGCGTCGACGCGCTGACGCCGGCCTACGCCGATAGCTCCGTCGAGTTCCACCGCTTCGGCGACGGGGGCGTACTCGCCGACGTCCCCGCGATCGAGTACTCGGTCGCGGACGCGAGCGACGGTGGGGCGACTCTCGAGGTGACGAGCTATCTCACGAACGAGGGCGACGAGAGAGCCACCGATCTCGAGGTCGAGTTGAAGGCTCGGCAGGCCGGTTCGAACGTCGTCGCGGACGCCAGCACGGTCTCCGTGCCGGCGGTTCAGCCCGGCGAGACCGTCACGCCAGCGGCCGAACTCGAGGTCTCCGACGAGTACGAGTACTACCTCGATGCCGTCCTCTGGCTCGACGGGACGATCGTCGAGACCGACCGGGCACTCGCCGACCTGCGTCCGGACGGCGAGGACGGCGAGTCGTCGTTCGAGACGGCCGACTTCGAGGACGACGACGGCGGATTCGAGACGGTCGAAGAGGACGCCGGACCCACCAGAGGACCGGTAGACGACGACGGCGCCGGCGACGACGTAGCGGACCAGGGTGACGGAACGCCCGGCTTCAGCATCGTTCTCACGACGATTGCAGTGATCGCGGCGATAGTTGCGCTCGCAGTGACACGAACCAGAAAGCCATGACCGATACGACACCACCAGCAGAGACGACCGAATCGACCACGGAATCGTTCACCGACGCCGAGCAGCTACCGGACGAACCGCCGGAACCGATCGACGAGGACGGCGGCGTCGCCCTCGAGCCGACGAGGGTCAGGCGATACCTCGCCTGGGGCGGGCTCGCCGTCTGTTCGCTCCTCGCGCTCGTCGCGACAGTCCAGTTCTACGGGAGCGTCACGTCTGCGATCGATCTCTGGGTGGCCGATCGCTACCAGCCGCTGATGCAGGCGGCGTTCAACCTCGTCGTGTTGCTCGGCTCGCTCGTCGGCATCTCGCTCGTCGTCCGAGAACTCAGCTGAATCGAAAAAAGCCGAACCGAGAACTGTTTTATCGATCCTCGAGCGGGACGAACTCCTCGCTCTCGGGACCCGTGTAACGTCCGCGTGGGCGAATGAGACGATTATCCTCCTGGTACTCGAGGACGTGGGCGATCCAGCCGCCGGCGCGACTCATCGCGAAGATGGGCGTATACATGTCGAACGGGATGCCCAGCTGATAGTAGACCGAGCCGGAGTAGAAGTCGACGTTCGGGGCGATGCCCTTCTCGACGAGGCCTTTCTCTTCGGTGAGGTAGTCTTCGATCGTCGTCGTGATGTCGTACCACTTGTCGTCGCCGTTCGCGGCGAGTTCCTCGAGTCGGCTCTGGAGGATCTTCGCGCGTGGGTCCTTGACGTTGTAGACGCGGTGGCCGAAGCCGGGGATGCGTCGACCTGCGTCGGTAGCCTCTTCGACCCACTCGAGCGGGTCCTTGCCGCTGTCGTCGATCTCTATCAGCACTTCCATGACGTCCTGGTTCGCGCCGCCGTGGAGCGGCCCGGAGAGTGCTGCGACGCCGCCGGTGACGGCGCTGTAGATGTCGGCCATCGTCGAGCCGATCACCATCGAGGTAAACGTCGAGGCGTTGAGTCCGTGGTCGGCGTGCAGGATGAGTGCCTGGTCGAAGGTTTCGGCGGCGACGTCGTCCGGCTGTTCGCCGGTCAGCATGTAGAGGAAGTTTGCGGCGAGTCCAAGGTCGGGGTCGGGATCGACCGGCTCCTCGCCGAGCCGATAGCGTTCGAAAGCCGCGAGCGCGGTCGGGATTTTGGCGGTGATGCGTCGACCTTTGCGAAGCGTCGCCTCGAGGTCGTCCGGATCGACGTCGGCTTCGGGTTCGTAGGCCGAGAACATCGAGACTGCGGTCCGGAGCGCGGCCATCGGCCGTTCGTCGGCGTCGGCGAGTCGCTCCATCGTCGCGAGCACGTCGTCGTCGACCTCGCGTTCGGTCGCCATCGCGTCGGCAAACTCCGTGAGTTCGTCTTCCGTCGGGAGCTGGCCGTGCCAGAGAAGATAGAGGACTTCCTCGTAACTCGCGCCGCGGGCGAGTTCCTCGATAGGATACCCTCGATAGATCAGGCGCCCTTCGTCACCGTCGATCGAGCTCAGATCGGACTCTGCGACCAGAACACCCTCCAGCCCTTTCTTGAGGTCGTTTGCCATGATTTTACCTTTCCGTCGCCCATGGAAAAGCATTATCGTTTCCCTCGTCGGCTGGGATGAACACCGGTGGTACGTCGGGTTCGGACAGCGAACGCTCGCCAAGTGTACGTCGGTCGGTCGACGAAAATGTATAGTAGCCACTGCAAGTCAATGCACACCTGATCGCACGACAGCTGTGCGATCAGGTGTAAATAGTTGCAGTTGTTACTATAGTTCAGCCGAGTGATCCGGGAAAGCGGGACGACGGCTACTTCTGTCGGCCGTTGATTCCCGCAGCCGCGTTCTGGATCTTCTCGAGCGGCGACGATTCACCGACGGCTGCCTGGGTGAGATAGAGGAACGTCGCGATGGCGAGTGCGCCGAGCTGGAAGTACAGCTCCGGATGCACCATCACCATAACGCCGAGCCCGAAGAAGAACCCTCGGAGCGCGTACGCCGGCCACCTGTCGAGGTCGAACCGGTAGTTCAGTCCGTGGATGATTACAAGCGAGCCCAGCAGGACGATGAATCCAGTGAGCAGGACGCTGGTTCCGAACTCACCACCGTGGTCGACGATTTCGGGGTGGTAGATGAAGGAGAACGGCAGGACGAACAGTGGCGCGGAGATCTTGATCGCCTCGAAACAGGTCCGCCAGAAGTTCGAGCCGGCGATCCCGGTCGCCACCGCGACACACGTCGCGATCGGCGGTGTCAGCCCCGCCAGGATCGCTGCGTAGAACACGAAGAAGTGGCCGGCGAACTCGGGCAGGAAGAACTGGTTGACCAGCGTCGGCGCGATCAGGATCGCGACGATCGTGTACGCGGCCGTCGTCGGCATCCCCAGCCCGAGGATGATACAGATGACCATCGCCATCAGCGCCGCGATGATCAACACGCCACCCGAGAGATCCATCAGGGTCAACGAGAGCGCGCCCGGGACGCCGGTCGCCATCAGGATGTCGACGACGCCGTTGATCGCCGCCAGGATGACAGCAACCGGCGCGAGGACGACGACCCCCTCGCGGAACCCGTTGAACGTCTGTTTGAGGCCGCCGACGAACGCCCAGAACGCCCGGCGGACGTCCGCACTGTCGTACACTTCTTTGGCCACCGGAACGGTGATTCCGAGCACTGCCATACTGACGACAGTCCAGAACGCCGAGGTACCGACGGTGAACTGGAGAATACCCAACAGGTAGACGAGCAGGATCAGCGGAATACCGAACTTGAGCCCCTCGAGTGCCAGTTCGAGCGTCTCGAGTTTTTCGTCGAAGATTTCGTCCATGTTCGGCTCCTCGATCTGTGGGGCGGCCGCGTAGTGGACGGCGACGAAGATGACGACCATCAGGATCGCCGCGGGAATGAGTCCGGCGACGATGACGTCGAAGTACGACGAACCCGGAACGAACTGAGCCATGACGAACGCGCCAGCGCCCATGACGGGCGGGAGCACCTGCCCGGAGGTCGAAGCGACGGATTCGATTCCGCCGGCCGTCGCGGGCTTGACGCCGCTCTTTTTCATCATCGGGATCGTAAAGGAGCCGGTCATGCCGGCGTTTGCGGTCTGGCTGCCGTTGACCGAGCCGATGACGGCACTCGCGATCACTGCCGTCTGTGCGACGCCGGAGTCGAGGTACTTCCCGGTGCGCGTCGCCGCACGAAGAATCAGGTCGAACGCGCCGTAGGCTTTCAGCATTCCTGCATACAGCAAGAACAGCGCGATCCACGCTGCCGTCAGCTGGGTCAGGAAGCCGAAGAAGCCGTCCATCGTCATCACGAGGATTCGGAACAGCCGATCGAAGCCGATCCCGGTGTGTCCGAGCGTTCCGGGAATGAGGTAGCCGAAATAGCCGTATGCGATTCCAGCGAGCAAGACTGCGAGGAACGTGATACCGAAGGCTCGCCACGTGATGTAGATCATCACGAGCGTAAACAGGAGGGCCACTACGAGCTCCGGTTGCGTGATATACCCTCGCTGGGTGAGCTCGAGCGCGTTGACGTAAGCGTAGGCCGTGGTCGGGACTGTCAGGAGGATGACGACGAGCAACAGGCCTGTATCTCCCAGATTGTCACGCGAGAACAGTGCCTTGAGATCGGTGAGGAAGAACCGATTCCCGCCGTCGACGCGGTTTATCATCTCGTAGAACGCGTACAGCACGATGATTCCGCCGAGGAATCCTGCACCGAATCGTGCACGTGAGGGAGCACTCCCGGTAACCGCACCCCGGAGGTACGCCATCCACATGATGTACCCCCAGAATACGATCGAAAAGACTGCGAGGAAATTCCAGAGCGTCGCCTTCTCTTTGAGGCTTTCTTTCGAGAAACTCTCCCGGAGGACGTCTCTGATTGGGCGGTCTGCGAGCGTTTCGTCTACGTCGGTGACGTCCGCCTCGTCGTCCGAGAGGTCGATCGAGTCGTCGTCGGTATTTGTCGGTGGTTCGTCGTCCATTGTTACCTGGTCCCGCTATACAAGCGAGTCGTTAGCATATGGGTCGCGCTCGAAACAGTAAGAATCTATTCTTTCGTGCGTTACTCGGCGTCGGCTTCGCCCACGCTCCAGCTGTCGTCCCAGACGTCGTTGTCCTGGAAGAACTCGGCTGCACCTGGGTGAACGTCGACGTCTTCCATGACCGCGTCGGTCATCACTGCTGGATCGTCGTAGTCGAGCGTCGTCGGGTCCGACTCGCGCATCGTGTCGTGGTGCTCGTGTGCGACTCGCAGCATTTCGTAGACGGCGTCTGGGTGGACGTCGGGGCCGAACGCCCACTGTCCCTGCAGCGCCCAGAAGTCGACTTCGTCGACGCCGAGTTCGCTGGTGACGTCCTGTTCGTAGCCGTACGGCTCCTTCCGGACGTGGCTCGCACCGTCCATCGACTCGATGGACTCGACGAACTGGTCGTCGGCCTCGATGGCGTAGAGGTCGCCGCCACTGCGGACGTCGACTTCCTGACACCAGCCGGAGAGGTCGACGCCGTTCGAGCCGTAGAGTGCGAGCGCGTCGACACGCCCCTCCTCGACGGCACCGGGGATGTCGTCGGTGTCCTCGTTGTTGATGTCGTTTTCGTCCCAGATGCCGTCCTCGCGGAGGAGCTGTTCGGTCAGCAGTCGGGTACCGAACCCGGGTTCGATTGGGTAGATCGTGTAGCCGCCGTCACGGAGGTCGGCCGTCGACTCGATGCCGGAGCCGTCCATCGCCACCCAGTGCATCTCGAGACTCGTGAACAGGAATCCCTGCATGGGCAGGTCGTCGACTGGGTTGTCGGCGAAGTCTTCTTCTCCGTTGAGCGCGGCCGCCCACGAGTTGTTGTCGACGCCGATAGTGCTGAACTCGTCTTCGTCGTACTCGTACAGGTTCGCGGTCCAGCCTTCGGTCACCTGCACGTCGACCGATAGTTCGTCGCTGTGTTCCTGTGCGGCACGAGCAAGGGCCTGACCCGCTGCCTGCGTCGAGCTTCCACTCGCGGTTCCGGCAATCGTGATCGTGTGTCCGTCATCGTCACCGAGACAGCCGGCGACGCCGACGACGCCCATTGCTGCTGCACCTTTCAGGAAGTTCCGTCTCCCCTGTGTTCCATTACCAGGCATGTGCCAACTGCTTTCTATCCCCACTATAAAAAACCATCGTTCTTCATTACAAATTATCTACCGTGTATTATATCCAAAAGAGACATACTGGTACCTCAAACCGTAAATCTCGCATCTATAATGATAGCACTATATTATTTATACGAGCACATCATTTTATTAATGTAGTTGCTGTTTCGGCGGATTCCCGTTACTTTCCGGGAACGATACCCTTTTATCCTGTACTCGGCCAGCTAACGCCGATGGATACGTCGTACTGGCGGACAGTGCTTCTCGTTACGTTGTGGCAAATTTCGGCGAGTATCTGTTACTACTCGGTGTTCGCCGCAACTCCGTTCTTCCGGGATACGTTCGGTCTCTCTCGATTCTGGGTCGGCGTCGTCGTCACGACATTGACGTTCGGCTACGCCGTCTTCCTGCTTCCACAGGGTGCACTGGTCGATAAGTTCGGTGAGCGATTGATGCTCACGCTCGGACTGGTTGGACTCGGTACTGCAACTGCACTGGTGGCTGGATCACCGACGTTTGCCCTGCTTCTGGCTGCGGTGTTCGTTCTCGGTTCGCTGTACGGAACCGCGATGCCCGGGACGAACAAGGCGATCTTCGACAACATCAAACCGGGAAAACAGAACTTCGCGATGGGGATCAAGCAGGTCGGCGTGACAGGCGGAAGCGGTATCAGTGCCCTGCTGGTGACCGGTCTCGCCGGCGTTCTCTTCTGGCAGGCCGGATTCCTCCTGGCTGCCGGGTTTGCGCTGGCCATCGCAGCCGCGTTTTACGTCCTCTACTCGGGAAGCGGTGGCGACGGGGCGGCCAAATATCCCGACTTCCGTGCGTTGCTCTCGAACCGTCCGTACTTCCTGCTTACCGTCTCCGGCCTCTTTCTGGGTGCAGCGCTTTTCACGACGACCGGCTACACGGTGTTGTACGTCGAGGAGTCGATCGAGGCATCGGTCGCCTACAGCGGCGTCGTTCTCGCACTCGTCCAGCTATTCGGCAGCGTCGGCCGCGTCGTAACGGGGTGGCTGAGCGACGTCTTGCCCGGTGACCCACAGGTTCGAATCGGCGGCATCCTCATCGTCCAGTCGCTGGCCGGCGCAGTGATGTTCGTCGTCGTTGCATCGACGACGACCGTGATCGGTGCGACGATCGCGTTCTCGGTGCTCGGTTTCTTCGTCCTCGGCTACACCGGCGTCTACTACTCCGTCATGGCGACGCTCGTCCGTGCCGACGAAATGGGTGGCGCGACCGCCGGCGGCCAGCTCGCACTCACAAGCGGTGGGCTGTTCGCACCGCCAGCCTTCGGATACCTCGCCGACATGGTCGGCTACCGTGCGTCCTGGCTCTTGCTCGCGATGCTCGTCGTGATCGCGTCCATCCTTCTCGTGTTCGTCGTTCGAATTCCGTCGTCGGTTTCGAACCCCGCAGCGACCGGCGGCTGACCTCGCTTACTCGAGTCGTTCGACGAGTTCGACGACGTACCCGTCCGGATCTTCGACGAACGCGACGCGGCGGTCGATCTTCTCCATGGTCGTCGGCTCCTCGTGAACCGGCGGATCGGCGCGCTCGCTAAGTCGTTCGAACGTCTCGTCGGTACTCTCGACGCCGACGGCGACGTGAGCCATCGTTCCCGGATCGATCTTCGGCCCGCCGTCGGGATCGTACTTGAACTGGAACTCCGCGTTCTCGCCCCCGACGTAGACGTTCTCGACGCCGTCGTCTGCCGTGAACGACCAGTTTTCGGTGAGGCCGAGCGCGTCGACGTAGAACTCCCGCGTTCGCTCGAGGTCCGAAACCCACAGTGCCGTGTGAATAACGTCCATGCGTTCGAATGACCGCCGGTCTGCCAAAGCCGTACCGGATTCGTGATTACTGATGACGTGTAACATACCGGCAAAGCTAGACACACACCCCCGATTCTTAATCCGATGAGTCGAAATACAGCGCGACAATGGACGACTCGGACCGCGAAATCGTGTTGTTCACGTCGGCGGCTCACGGGCTCGTTCACACCTACGAGCTGTCGATCCCGATCTTGATGACCGTCTGGCTGGTCGAGTTCTCGACGACGGAGGCGATGCTCGGCCTGATCGTCACCGTCGGCTACGGACTGTTCGGCGTCGGCGCACTGCCAGGCGGCGTGCTGGTCGACCAGTACGGCTCGAAACCACTGATACTCGCGTGTCTCGCGGGAATGGCGGGTTCGTTCGTCCTGGTCGGATTGTCGGGATCGATACTCTTTCTGTCGATCGCGATCGCCCTCTGGGGCGTCACGGCGAGCGTCTACCACCCCGCCGGACTCGCATTACTTTCGACTCGAGTCGAACGCACGGGGATCGCGCTCGGCTATCACGGGATCGGCGGCAACCTCGGGATTGCACTCGGCCCGCTCGCGACCGCGATCCTGTTGCTCTGGTTCGACTGGCGTATCGTCTCGATCCTGCTTGCCATCCCCGCGGTCGTGGTGCTGGTTCTCGGCCTGTTCGTCGAGGTAGCTCCTCGAGAGGCCGAGTCGGCGGCGACGACCGACGGTGGCCCGGAGAGAGAGGAAAGCAACGACACGAAAGGCCAGGTGTCGCTAGATAGCTTCGTCGACGATACTCGCAAACTCCTGACGCTGACGTTCGGGCTCGTCTTGCTCGTCGTGATGATGAGCGGTCTCTACTACAGGGCCTTCCTCACGTTCCTGCCGGACCTGCTGAGTGACTTCCTCGCCGGGCTGGTCGATATCGAACTGGTCGATCCGGACAGCCCCTACGCCGAGGAGTTCGACCTCGCACGGTACTTCTACGTCGCGATCCTGGTGTTTGGCGTCTTCGGCCAGTACCTGGGCGGCTACCTCGCGGACCGCATCCCGGTCGAGCGGGCGCTCGTCTACGTGCTCGTGACGCTGACGATACTTGCCGTGCTGTTCGTCCCGGCGACCGCGACGACTCCCGCGTTCGTCGTCGTCTCACTGTTGCTCGGCGTCGCGCTCTTTACGATCCAGCCGCTCCAGCAGGCCACGGTCGCGAAACACACCTCTCCCGGAACGCGAGGGATCTCCTTCGGCTACACGTTCCTCGTCATCTTCGGGATCGGTGCGCTCGGTGCCGGACTCGCCGGCTGGGTGCTGACGGTCGCCGGCGCTCGAGAACTGTTCCTCGTCCTCGGGACGATCGCCGTGATCGGTGCGACGATCGCGTTCGTCCTGCGTCGCGTCGACCGAAGCGCCGAATAAAACGGCTACTCGCGTCTCCCTCCGATTCCGGCGGTCACGTTCTGGAGTTTCTCGAGCGGTGACGCTTCGCCGACGGCCGCCTGCGTGAGATAGAGGAACGCGGCGACGCCGAGTGCCCCGAGCTGGACGAGCAACTCCGGATGGACCATCACGACGATACCGAGCACGACGAACAGGCCGCGAAGCCCGTACGTCGGCCACGTTCCGAGGTCGAACCGGTAGTTCAGTCCGTGGATTATCACCAGCCCACCCAGGAGGACGAGGGCGCTGATGAACAGCAGTCCCGAGCCGAACTCGCCCTGATGGTTGACGATGTCGGTGTGGTAGATGAAGGAGAACGGCAGGACGAAAAGCGGTGCAGAGATCTTGATCGCCTCGAAACAGGTCCGCCAGAAGTTCGAGCCGGCGATCCCGGTCGCCACCGCGACACACGTCGCGATCGGCGGTGTCAGCCCCGCCAGAATTGCGGCGTAGAACACGAAGAAGTGTCCTGCGAATTCGGGCAGGAAGAACTGTTCGACCAGCGTCGGCGCGATCAACAGGGCGACGATCGTGTACGCTGCCGTCGTCGGCATCCCCAGTCCGAGCAGGATGCAGATGATCATCGCCATGATCGCCGCGACGATCAACACGCCACCCGAGAGGTCCATCAGAGTCAGCGATATCGCCGTCGGAACGCCGGTTGCCATCAGGATGTCGACGACGCCGTTGATCGCTGCCAGGATAATCGCCACCGGTGCGAGGACGACGATTCCTTCGCGGAAGCCGTCGAACGTCTGTTTCAGCGTCCCGACGAACGTCCAGAACGTCAGCCGCAGGCTCGTCGTGTCGAACGCTTGCTTGCCTGTCGGGATGACGATGCCGAGCGTCGCCATCGTGACGACAGTCCAGAACGCCGAGGTCATCACGGTGAACTGGACGATACCGAGCAGGTACACCAGCAGGGCAAGCGGTATGCCGAACTTGACGGCCTCGAGGCCGAGTTCGAACCGCGTGAGGCGCTGGTCGAACATCTCGTCCATGTCGGGTTCCTCGATCTGTGGGGCGGCCGCGTAGTGGACGGCGACGACGATCGTTATCATCAGGATCGCCGCGGGAATGAGTCCGGCGATGATGACGTCGAAGTAGGACATGCCGGGAATGAGCGTCGCCATGACGAACGCACCGGCACCCATCACGGGCGGGAGCACCTGTCCGGAGGTCGAGGCGACCGATTCGATCCCGCCGGCGGTTTCGGGCTTGACGCCGCTCTGTTTCATCATCGGGATCGTAAAGGAGCCGGTCATACCGGCGTTTGCGGTCTGACTGCCGTTGACCGAGCCGATGACGGCACTTGCGATGACGGCGGTCTGGGCGACACCGGAGTCGAGGTACTTCGCCGATTGTACTGCAGCACGGAGGATCAGGTCGAACGCGCCGTAGGCCTTGAGCATCCCCGCATAGAGGAGAAACAGCGCGATCCAGGCTGCTGTCAGCTGTGTCAGGAAGCCGAAGAAGCCATCCATGCTGATCACGAGCACGCGGAGCATCCGCTGGTAGCCGATCCCGGTGTGTCCGAGCGTCCCGGGGATGAGGTAGCCGAACAGCCCGTACCCGATCCCTGCCAGTAACACGGCGAGGAACGTAATCCCGAACGCCCGCCACGTGACGTAGATCATCACGAGCGTAAACAGCGCCGCCATCACGAGTTCCGGCTGAGTCGCGCCACCCCGCCCAGCCAGATCTAATGCGTTGACGTAGACGTAGACGACCGTCGGAATCATCAGGAGAACGGCGACGATCAACGTCAGCGTGTCCCCGATATTTTCACGGGAGAACAGCGCCTTCACGTCCGTCCAGATGAACCGCTGTCCGCCACCGACCCGCTGTGCCATCTCGTGGAGCGCGTACAGTGCGATGATCCCGCCGAGGAACCCCGCCCCGAACTGTGCACGCGAGGGAGCCTGGCCGGTCAGCTCCGCCTGGAGGTACGCCATCCACATGACGTACAGCCAGAACGGGATCGAGAGGACGCCGAGTAGCGTCCACAGCGTCGTCTTTCGTTTCAGACTCTCCGCCCCGACTCGTTCCCGAACGGCCGCACCGATGGACCGTTCTGCGAGGTCCTCGTCGACGTCTTTGACGGTCGACTCCTCGCTCGAAATATCGATGGCCTCGGTGTCGTCCTCGTCTATCGGTGGTCCATCGTCCATTGTCGTGTCTCGTCCGATCGCAGTTGTCTTCCCGCGCTATACGTGGTCGACGACTGGAACGGCAGCTACTCCGTTTCTCCCTCGGACCAGCTGTCGTCCCAGACGTCGTTGTCCTGGTAGAACTCGACCATTCCGGGGTGGACGTCGACGTCTTCCATGATCACCTCGGTCATCACTTCTGGATCGTACTCGAGCGTCGTCGGGTCGGACTCGCGCATCGTGTCGTGGTGTTCGTCGGCGATCCGTGCCATCTCGTAGACGGCGTCGGGATCGACGTCGGGGCCGAACGCCCACTGTCCCTGCAGTGCCCAGAAGCTGATTTCGTCGAGGCCGAGTTCGCTGGTGACGTCCTGTTCGTAGCCGTAGGGCTCCTGTTCGACGAGCGCGGCGCCTTCTAGCTCTTCGATGGACTCGCGGAACTGGTCGTCGGCTTCGATGGCGTACAGTTCGCCACCGCTTCGAACGTCGACTTCCTGACACCAGCCGGCGAGTTCGATGCCGTTCGAGCCGTACAGTGCGAGTGCGTCGACGCGGTCTTCCTCGACGGCTCCGGGGATGTCGTCGGTGTCTTCGTTGTTGATATCGTTTGCGTCCCAGATGCCGTCTTCACGCAGGAGCTGTTCCGTGAGCAGCCGAGTCCCGAACCCGGGTTCGATCGGGTAGATCGTGTAGCCGCCGTCACGGAGGTCTTCCGTCGACTCGATGCCTGAGCCGTCCATCGCAACCCAGTGCATCTCGAGACTCGTGAACAGGAACCCCTGCATCGGCATGTTCTCGACGGGGTTGTCGGCGAAGTCTTCCTCCTCGTTGATCGCCGCCTGCCAGGAGTTGTTGTCGACGCCGATGGTACTGAACTCGCCCTCGTCGAATTCGTACATGTTCGCGGTCCAGCCTTCGGTCTCCTGGACGTCGATCTGTAGTTCGTCGCTGTGTTCGGACGCGGCTCGAGCGAGTGCCTGTCCCGCTGCTTGCGTCGCGCTGCCGCTTGCGGTGCCGGCTATCGTGATCGTATGGTCTGCGTCACCACCGAGACAGCCAGCAGCACTGACGATCCCCACCGTTGCTGCACCTTTCAGGAAATTCCGCCTTCCCTGTGAGCGATTATCTGGCATACAAAACGGGTTTCCATGAGGGTGGTGAAAAGTGTAACTCCTATTTTCTGCCCAAATGGGCGCTAATCCTCCATACAATGCCAAATATCACTAATATTTTAATGTGTGTAGTGACAGATCCAGTCGCAATTACTGATGGCTCGAACAGGAAGCAGTCCCTCACGTCAATTATTATTGGCAACATTCATTCACTATTGAGCGGCCGGAACGAGACTCGAGTGAGAAAATAGATACTTGACAGGAACCCGTCGTCACGTATATTGTACCTCCCCTCACACTGTGTGATATGTACCGAGTGCTCTTACCGGTCGACGCCGATCCAGACCGTGCCACCGAACAGGTAGAGACACTGTTGTCGCTACCCGGCGACGAGGACGATCTCTCGGTGACGATTCTCCACGTCATCGAGGAAATCGACGCGGCGGCCGACGAAGCAGGCCCCACGTTCATCGAGGACCTCAACGAGTCGTTGCCCGAAATTCGGGACATTCCCGACTCCGTCGATCAGGCCCAGCAACGCCTCGAGGAACACGGCATCGACACCGATCGTACCGAGATGGTCGGCGATCCGGCCGACAGCATCCTGCAGATCGCCGAGGAGACCGACGCCGACACGATCGTACTCGGCGCTCGAGATCGAACTCCCGTCGGAAAAGCCGTCTTCGGAAGCGTTACGCAGTCGGTAATCCTGGAGACGGACCGGCCCGTTCTCGTCAGCTAATCCCACCGATCGAGCCGAACGGTCGAGTCCGGCTCACTCCTCGACGATCGTGTCGAGCAGTTTCGTCTGTGCTGCCGCCAGATGTTCGGTAAACGTCGACCGGGCGACCCCGAGTTCCTCGGCGACGTCGGTCGCGTTCGCTCCTTTCGGGTAATCGAAGTATCCCATCTCGTGGGCCGTCTGGAGGATCTCCTGCTGTCGGTCGGTCAGTTCCTCGCGATCGACGATGACGGGATCGCCCGAGGTCTCTTCGTCTTTGGTCAAATCCTCGACGAGAACGCCGTCGAACTGCTCCCGGAGGTCGGCGACGATCGCGGAGATATCGTCGAGGTTCAGCGTGTGAAAGGACAGCAACAACGCCCCGTTCTGTGCCCGAACCGACGAGATCGGCGTTCCCGTCTCCTCGACGACCTCGCACGCACAGCTGCCGGTACCGTCGCGTTCGAACCGGTACCGTTCCTCGCGTTCGTTCGCCTGCACCGCCGTCATCTCGAGGTCGGTCCCGAGTTCGTCGGGCTCGAGGTCCTCGAGCGAGGCGTTCGCGGAGATTTCGAACTCCTCGACGATGACGTCGTCTCGATCGGGGTTGGGTTCGTTTCCGTCACCGGACGGTGATCGGGGGCTGGCTCGCGTTCTGGTAACGGAGTCGATCGACTCCTCGGTGGTCGCCGAGATACTGGCAACCGGACAGTCGGCGGGATCTCGGACGACGACGGTGGCTCGGAACCCGGTCATACATGGTTGTACGGCTTCGTTCTAATAACGCGCTGTCGTAATTCCCGCCGACTGGCAACTGCCGAACGTGTTCCCGACGTTCATACGGGCTACTGTCCGCTTCGGCACGACTGCGACGGTTCGTGCCGGGGCGTCGTTACAGTAGCCGGTCTCACTGGCCGAGTTTCTCCCGGCTGACGTGGACGCCGGTCGGGGTGATAATCATCTGGTCGTCGCCTTTTCGTACGATGTCGCCGTTGACCTCTTCGGCGACCTGTCGTAACTCGTCGACGATGTGTTCGACGGTACTGTCTTCGGTCCGGAGCCGAGTGACGTCGGCGATGACGATATCGCCGTCGTAGACGGCGTCTTTGATGTCGATCGCGTCGGCCTGACCGCTGACCTCCGCGATATGGACCTGCATCGTTGCGGCTGCCGACTCAGCCGAAACGTCGTCGAGATCCAGTTCGACGTAGTCCTCGGCGGTCCGCGACTGGTCCCCGCCAAGGATTTTGCTCATGAGTCCCATTGCCGGTATCCATCATCGCCGCCAGTATAGTTCTTACGTCAGACGGAACGTCAGTCTCGCCGACCAGTCACCCCGAAAACGGCTGATTCGTCGCCTGTCCATGGGTTTATTGTGTGTTTCCCGCCGTTTGAGTTATCGCTCCGATCGATTCACCGATGATCGCGTGGGGAGACTCGTGACTACTGACGACGAGTACCGTTTTTACGATTCAGTCTGACAGTTCGTACGTATGACGTTCAGCATCTGCGTCCACGAGAGCTACGAGACGGCAGACGGCCAGTCCCACGAGCGGTTCGGCGTCGCCGTGACGACCCGCCTGCCGGGAGTCGGCACCCTCTGCCCGTTCGTCAGCGAGAACGGTGCCGTCGCCACCCAGAGCCTGGTCAACGTCGACCTCGGACGGCGTGGCGTCGAGTACATAGACGACGGACTCGCCGTCGACGACGCACTCGAGGCGCTGTTAAACGCCGACGATGGCGCACCCCAGCGCCAGCTACACGGCGTCGACGCCGACGGGACGTTCACGTTCTCCGGCGAGGAGTGTGGCGACTGGTTCGGTCATCTCGAGGGCGAGCACTTCACTGTCGCCGGCAACCTGCTCACCGGCGAGAGCGTCATCGAAGCGACCGCGGACGCCTACGAGTCCAACGCAGTCCACGAGACAACCGACCCCACCACGGGTCCGAACGCCGCCAGACGCGACGACGAGGACGACCCGGACCCGCTCGCGAAACGACTGATCGACGCGCTGGCGGCCGGCCACCGCGAGGGCGGCGACAAACGCGAGGAACTCACCGTCCAGAGCGCCGCGGTCGTCGTCGAGTCGACCGAGAGCCACGACATGACGCCGCCGTACAACGATCTGCGGGTCGACGCAACCGAGACACCGATCGCCGACCTGCGCGAGACCTACGACCTCGCCATGCAAGGGTACGAGACGTCGCTCGAGAAGTACGAGGAGGCGTACGAAGAGGATTCGCTCGCCGAAACAGAATAACTAGCCGGTGAACTCGTAGAGTTCGTCGCCGACGTGGTGCAGCGAGTCGACGACTTTCCCTTCGTCGCCCGCCATCTCCGAGCCGTCGACGCGGGCGCGGCCGACCGCGAGCACCTTTCCGTGGGACTCCTCGGCGATGACGACCAGGTCGTCGGGAGAGATGTCCTCGGTCGCCTCCGTGATTCCTGGCCGCATCACGTCCGCGCCGTCGCTGACGAACGAGATCGCGCCCGAGTCGACAGTGACGAGGCGTCGCTCGGGTTCGTAGGCGTTCGCGCCCCGAACCGTCAGGAACGGCTCCTCGTCGAAGTGTGCGACCTGTGGCTCCCCGTCGATCAGTACGACCTCCCAGTCGGTGTCCTCGAACTCGACGCGCTCGTAGGCGTCGCCGTCCGGCGAGACGCCCAGTTTCTCCTCGAGACCACTCTCGAGGTCCGAGACGGCGTCACTCCGGAGATGATGTCGGGATTTGACGTCCATATCGGTGTGTTCTACCGTCCCGGCCCATTTAAGGATTCGAGTTCCGCGCTCGCCACTCGACGACCGGTGAGAGACCACGTCTCGCTGCGAGCGGTGACGGGCTAGCGCTGCCGGCGTATGCTGCCCGGAACACCTACTCCTCTCGAGGTGAACCGTCGGTATGGAATCGGTCAGTGGCTGGCGTCCGCGACTCTCCGCTCGCGAGTTGCTGGTCGCGCTCGCGCTCGTCGTCGGCGTCAACGTTCTCGGTTCGGCTCCCGGCGTGCTCTTCAGTTCCGACACCGGATGGATCGACGAACCCTGGTTCTTCCCGCCGACGATCCTTTTCCCCGTCGTCTGGACGCTCCTGTTTACCCTGATGGGCGTCGCACTCTTTCTCGTCTTGCGGCGCGGCCTCGAGCGCCGTGACGTCCGAATTGCGATCGCTGCTTTCGCCGTCCAGTTCGCCCTGAACCTCGCGTGGACGCCGGCCTTCTTCGGTATGCAGCGCCCGGACCTGGGGCTCGCGGTGATCGTCCCACTGTGGCTGGCGATCGTCGGGACGATCGTCGCCTTCGACCGCGTCGATCGACTGGCTGCGGCCCTCCTCGTCCCGTATCTCGCCTGGGTGTCGTTCGCGACCGTGCTCAACTACGCGATCTACGCCGGAACGTAGCCTCGAGCGACGCCACGGATGATCACTCGAGCGCATAGTCACGCCGTACGGTCAACCGTCTCCGGACCACCGTTCTCCCATGGAACGCGACCGATCGAATCCCGACTACGAGGTCGTCGTCGTGGGCGGTGGCCCTGCCGGACTGACGACCGCGATCTACACTACCCGACTCGGCCACGAGACAGCCGTCTTCGAGAAGGAAGGTGGCCGCCACGCGGCGGTCGACCACGTCCACAACTTGCTCGGCGTCTCCGAGAACGTCTCCGGCCAGGAACTGGCGGCCCACGCCGTCGATCAACTCGAGCACTACGGCGGCGACTTCTACCTCGACGCCGTCGAATCGGTCTCCCGGTTCGAGGACGACTCCGGCCCCCGATTTCGACTCGAGGCGAGTCACGCCACCGTCGACGCCGACCGCGTGGTCTTCGCGACCGGCTTTCGCGACCGCAGCCCGGAGGTGGCAGACCTCGAGCGCTTTACCGGCCGCGGCCTCCACTACTGTCTGCACTGTGATGCGTACACGCTGGGTGACGGCTCCGTGTTCGTACTCGGTCACACCGAAAGCGCCGCTCACGTCGCGATGACGATGTGCAACTTCACCGACGACGTCGACCTCCTGCTGGACGGTCGCGAGCCAGAGTGGGGCGACGAAACCGCGGAACTGCTCGAGGCTCACCCTGTCGACCGAATCGAGACGACGGTCGTCTCGGCCTACGAGGACAGTGCCGCCGACTCGAGCGAACGGCCGTGGCTCGGCGGCCTCTCCTTCGGCGACGGCACCGAACGCGACTATCTCGGCGGGTTCGCGATGTACGGCACCGCGTACAACGCCGACCTCGCGGCAGAACTGGGCTGTGATCTCACCGACGACGGCGCGATCGACGTCGACGAACGCCGCGAGACGAGCGTCGACGGCGCCTACGCGGTCGGCGACGTCACCCACGGACAGAACCAGACCACGATCGCCATCGGTGACGGCGCCTACGCCGGTCTCGTGGTCCACAAGGACCTGCGCCGGTTCCCACTGTCACTCGAGGAGTGCCGGGACGAGGAGGACGCGACACACAACGACGCGCCCGGCGCTTCGGCCACACTGCGGGCACAGATGCGCCGCGTCCGGACGCTCGAGACCCATCCAGGGCTTCGCGATCCCTCCCCCGGCCGGTAACGGACCGCGAGTCGTCCGGACTGACTGTCCTGACTCCCGAAACCTGTGACAATCGCTAAGTAATAGCATGGCATCGGATCAACCATGCCCCTGTGGTCCTCCCGAAACCGCACCAGGACGGTTACCTGTCTCGCCTGCGGCGACGACGTGCCCCGAGACGACGCCCGGGAGTACGACAAACACGGCGACCGCTGGGACCGCCAGGACAAGACGTTCGAACACCTCTGCAAGTCCTGTCACGGCGACCTCTGTCATCACCCACGGGACGAACTCGAGGACCTGCTCGTCGAACTCGAGGCCGGCGAGACGACGCAGGCCGTCTTCCTCTCGCAGTACCTTTCGACGGTCGAGGACCGGTACGGGCCGCTCGAGGAAGGCCACGATTAGGACGATCCCAGGCGGAGCCACTCGCTTCTCGTCCCGACACGACTTTCATACCCACGTCCGTAACCTACCCTATGAGCGACGACGCAGACACGCAGGCCGAAGCTGGGACGGCCGAAGGCCAGGGCCCCGTCGAGATCTCCGAGGACCTCGCGCGTCACCTCGAGAACAAACGCGAGGAACTGTTCGAGAAGTTCGAGATTCCCGACGGGTTCCCGCCCGAGGTACTCGAGGAGGCCGAAGAACGAACCGAAGGCGTCCAGGCCGAGATTCAGGACGAGGTCGAGGAACGCGAGGATCTCCGCGATCTGACGACGTGGACGACCGACCCGATCGACGCCCAGGACTTCGACGACGCGATCTCGATCGAGGAACGCGAGGACGAGTACGTCCTCTGGGTTCACATCGCCGACGTCACGCACTACGTCAACCCCGACACCGCGATGTGGGATTCGGCCGTCGAGCGCAGTAACACGGTCTACCTGCCGGGGTACACGATCCACATGCTGCCGCCGGTGCTCGCCGAGACGGTCTGTTCGCTGGTCCCCAACGAGGATCGACTCGCCCACACCGTCGAGATGCACCTCGACAAGGAGAACCTGGGCTACGAGAGCATCGACATCTACAAGTCGGTCATCCGGTCCGACGAACGCCTCACCTACTCGCAGGCCGAAAGTCGACTGGACGACCCCGATGCGCCGCTGCACGAGGAGAACAAACTCGTTCACAAACTCGCCGACCGGATGCACGAACAGCGCAAGGAGGACGGCTCGCTCGTTCTCAACCCTGCCCGCGATCGCGCCCACACCATCATCGAGGAGTGCATGCTGAAGGCGAACAAAGCCGTCACGCACACGCTGATGTGGGACCGGGGCGTCGAGGCGATGTACCGCGTCCACCCACAGCCCAGCCCCGACGAGTGGTCCGAAGCCCTCCAGGAGATTCAGGACTTAGACGGCGTCTCGATCCCCGGCGACTCCTGGGACGACCCGCGGAAGGCGGTCAACGCGACGCTCGAGGAGGCTCCTGGCCGACAGCTCGACAAGATCCAGTGGGCCGTGATGAAGGTGATGCCCCGCGCGAAGTACATGAACGACCCGTTCGGCGGCCACCACGCGCTGAACTTCGAGATCTACGGCCACTTCACGAGCCCCATTCGCCGGCTCTCGGACCTGATCAACCACTGGATCGTCTACCAGAACGACGTCCCCGAGAACCTCCTGGAACTCTGTGATCGCGCGAGCGACAAGCAGAAAGACGCCGAGCAGTGCGAACGCGAGTACAAAGGATTCCTTCAGGAGGTCGGCCTCGATCCGATGGCGGTCAACAACCGTGGGATCGAAGTCGTGGATGAAGAGGAAGCGGAGAAGACGCTGTAGCGAGTGCACGCCATCGGTTCCATCGTCGCCGCTAGGACCGAACTCTCGCGACTCGCTGACCGGTCGAACGTCGCACCGCGCACCTCTCGGGAGGCCGCTCGAGTCCGGTCTCGTGCTGGCTGATTGTATCACAAGCGAGAGAGAAACTCAGCGTTCGCGGAGGATGGTCGGTAACGACCAGATGGCCCATCCATCGTCGTCCTCGAAGAGGACGTAGATCGAATTGAACGTGAGCGTCTCGGCTTCGGCATCGTGACGAACGTATGCGTAGTCGTCGAATCCGTACTCGTCTTGAAGCGATTCTAACGCGGCTCTCTCTTCCTCAACGAACTCGTCGATCGGATGCTCGTCGGGATCGGCGTGCATGTGCCGCACACCCGTTTCGACGTCGACGGTCTCCGTTTCGTCGATCGTAATGCCCTCTGCGTCCAGAAAGAGCTCGTTCTCATCGTCGAGATAGTACTCACCGTCCGGATGTGCATAGTGGTTCGCGCGCTCCCGGTCACCTTCTCTCAGCGCCAGGAAATACTGCTCGACTGCGTCGGTAGCGGAGGTCGCCCCGTCTTCGCTCCGTCCATGCGCCTGGAGACAACCTGCTATCGCCGCTCCGAACGCAGTTCCACCGAACAATATTTCGCGTCGGTTCATGTTTGAATAGCAGTATGTTCCAGAAGCAGTCTTATCATACCTGACGGTTTAGAACGTGAACTTAGCCTCGTAGGGCCGTGACCGCACGAGCGACAATAGAACAACGACGCGAGCGAGCGCGAGCACGAGCAGTACCTCCGAGAGGTTGGCCTCGTGTCGACAGCATCGAAGTCGTTTCCCGCGAAGAGATCGAAACGACGCCGTAGAATTACAACAGCTTCTCGTAGACGTACTCCTCGAGTCCGCCGGGTAGATCCGTCTTCCGCGCCCCCATGCGGTCGAACCCCGTCGACTCGTAGAAGGAGATTCCGACGTCGTTGGTCGCGAGCACGGCCAGTCGAACCCGATCGAACGCATCCTCGAGGTCGGCCTCGAGACGCTCGAGCAACGCGGTTCCGATCCCCTCGCCCCAGCGGTCGGGACGGACGTAGAGCCGTACCAGATAGGCGACGTCACCGTCTTCGGGCCAGGGGACGACGTGAGCGAAACCGTCACAGGCACCGTCGACGCGACTCTCGTCGTCTGCGGTCGCCACGAGAAACTGTGCGTCGTCGCGCTCGCTTGCGTCGTCGATGGCGGACTCGAGGTCGCCGAGCGCGTACCAGTCGTCGACGATCTCGTCGACCGTCTCCGGCCCGAGTGCGTCGTCGTAGGCGGCATGCCAGCTCTCGCGTGCCGTCTTGTGGATCGCCCAGACATCGTCGGTCGTCGCCTCCCGCACGACTCGGGTCACGGACGGACGTAGGCCAGCGACCGGCAAAAAGCGGCTGGCCGCAGTCGCCGGCCGGAGGCGACGATCGCTACGCCTCCTTGCGTTCGCAGCCGTCCAGTTTCGTCGTCTCGGTCATTACCTACTGCGTCGCCGTCGGTGTCAGCGACCACGCAGCCGACTCAAAAAGTGGTGGAGAACGGCCCGGACCGACAGACGAGTCAGTGCCGGACGCGGATGCCGATACCGATTAGTAGGGCAGCGAGGGCGGCAATTGCGCCGAACCCGGGGACGCTATCGAGCGCGCTATCGAGTTCGTCGGCGGGCTCGTCTTCGGCGTCCGTCGTTTCTGTGTCTTCGTCAGTTTCGTCCGCCGCGTCGTCCGTCTCTCCTTCGTCCGTGCCGTCGTCGGCACCGTCGGTTTCGTCGTCGGACGCGCCGTTCTCATCGGTATCGTCGCTACTTTCGATGGTCGCCGTGCGCTCGGAGAAGTGGTTGAACGCGATGTACACCGTCGCCTCACCCTGTGCCTGGGCGTTCTGGGAGACCATGTAGCGCGACTCGTCGCCGTCGATCGCACCCTCGAGTTCGCTCTCGGACGAAGCTTCGACGGCCGCCTCGCCGTCGACTGTCACCGCGAGGTCCTCGAGGTTCCCGACGGTTTCCTCGGAAACGGTCGTGATCGCGACCGTTCCTTCGCTGACGGTGCGCTCGACAGTGACCTCGACCTGGTTTTCGGCTTCCGCAGCGACCTCGGCGCTCGTCTCCTCGCCGTAGGTGACCGCGCTCGAGGCCGTCTCCTCGGTTCGGTCCTCGACGTGGACCTCGGCGGCCGCCTGACCGCTGGCGATCAGTGACTCCTCGTACTCGGCGCTGTCGTCGCGCTCGCCGTCCCCGTAGGAGCGGTACGCGAGGGTCGCGTCGCCCTCGAGGTCGGCCACGACGTCACCCTCCTCGTTGACGGTCACGTCGCCGTCGCCGACGACGAGGAAGGTCCCGGTCTGGCCGTCGGTTTCGACACGGACCGCGCCGTCACCCTCGCTTTCGGCTTCGGTACCCGCAGCGAGTTCGGCTTCGACGTACTGGGACTCGCCGCCAGCCTCGACGACGAGCGCTCCACGCTGGTTGTCGTGGGCCGACATCGTCGCACCGCTTTCCGCCTGCACCTGGGCGCTCGTCTCTGTCTCGGCTGCAAGCGACAGTTCTGCTCCCTCGAGGTTCGTCATCGCCTCGAGCGCGACGTCGGCACCGAGGCCGGCACCGACGTCAGCCTCGCTCTGGGACTGGACCGCGACCGACGAGAACGTCTGCTCGCCCCCGACGCGGTAGTCCGCGATAGCGTCACCATCGACCTCGAAGTCGACGTGTGCGCCCGCGTAGGCTTCGCCACTCGATTCGACCGTACTCGCCGATGCCGTCGTTGCACCGGCAGTCGCCGTCATTCCGACGACGCTCGTAACCACCAGTAACGTAACAAGTAGTGTGATTCCACGACTCATCGTACCAGGGAACTAGAATACGGTTCAAAATAGTTTGCGGAGTGTCCCATCAAATGATGGGTAAATGACCGGAACGGTCGTCGTTCGTGAGACGTCGAGACGGATCGGCCGTTATCGCGACAGCGCCTCGCCACCGTCGCGGACGACCGCTTCGACCTCTTCTTCCGTGATGAGGGCGATATCGCCCGGGATCGTTCGCTTCAGTGCCGCAGCCGCCGCAGCGTACTCGAGTGCGGTCGGAACGTCGTCGCCGTCGAGTCGACGAGCGATGAACGCGCCGGTGAAGGCGTCGCCGGTGCCGATCTTCGAGACGGTGTCGGTCTCGAAAGCCGGCTGTTCGTGGACGACGCTGTCGTGCCAGCCGACCGCGCCTTCGGCGCCGCGGGTGACGACGACGGTCTCGAAGTCGTACTCGGAGCCGAGCCTGTGTGCGAGCTGTCGCGGATCACCCTCGATGCCGAGCACCGTACGGGCGTCCCGTGCAGCGATCACGAGCAGGTCGATTCCGGGAAACAGGTGGGTCATCGTCTCCGCTGCCTCCTCGGGCGACCAGAGCTTGTTTCGGTAGTTGAAGTCGACAGCGGTCGTCGTCCCGCCCGTCTGTGCCGCCTTGATCAGGCTCGCGGTCGTGTCCCGCAGCGTCGACGAGAGCGCGGGCGTGATCCCCGTCGTGAAGAACATCGACGCCGATTTGATCCGCTCGAGATCCAGTTGACGGGCCTTCGCGGTCGAGACGGCGGTGTTCTCCCGGTCGTAGATGACGTTCGTCCCGCGAGGTTCGCCGGCCCGCTCGAGGTAGTAGGTTCCCTGGCGCCCGCGGTGGCTCCAGACGACGTCGGTCTCGATACCGTGCTGGCGGAGTTCGCCGACCGCTCGCCGGCCAAGCGGCGTCTCCGGGACCTTCGACATCCAGGTTGCCGACGTTCCCAGTCGCTGGGCCGCGATCGCGACGTTGCTCTCTGCACCGCCGGCACACACCTCGAACTCGTCGGCGGACTCGATCCGTTCGTTTCCTGGCGGGGAGAGACGAAGCATCGTCTCGCCGAAGGCGACGAGGTCGTCCCCGCTCACGGTCGGACTCCCTCCCGTTCGGTGCGCGTTGCTGTCATATATCGGAACACAACCGGGCGTGATATAAGACCGTTGCTGAGGCGGACGCCGTCCAGTCGAAAAACGAGATACGGGTATCCTCGCATATCTTGCGGCAGATTACCTCCCCAAAATAGTAGGGTTCTGTCACAGACGGTACGGATACATGAAAAGATCTCGCCGGTACATTTTAGCGGTTGGTTCTTCGTCCCTTTTGCTCTCTGGGTGTACAGACGTCACTACTGACGGAGAGCTCGTAGAACTCGAATTGGAACTCGAGAACCGTGCTGAGACCGCAAACACCTTCTCGTTTGTCATAGAGACGTCTGACGGGTTGAGCGAGTGGAACCAGCGGGACGTAGAACCGAACGATCGCGAAACAGTTTCTATGCCTCTGCCTGGAGACGGGACAGAAGAACGTATACATGCGGTTGTAAACGACGAAGTCGGAACAGGGGTGTTCCGTATGGAACGAACCGACGTCAAGGGAGACTACTGTGCCAAAATGATCGTCCGCTACACCGACTCGAGAACAGAGATAGATATTCTTACTCCCGAAGACCAGCCGGATTGTTGACGTCGGTCGACCGGATACAACGACGTCAGTGTCCAGACGGACAGTTTATCGGCCAGGTGTAACTATTGGATCGTCGACTTCGAGTCGACCGTCACGACTGCAGTCTCCTCGTCGCTGACGTCGCGCTCGAGTTCCGTCACCACACTCATCTCCTCGAACAACTCGAGACTGCTCTCGACGTGGTCGGTCACGGCCGGAATTCGAACCTGGCCGCCAGCGATCGCGAGGTAGACGAGCAACTGGTCGGCCATATGTCGATCGACGGGTGCCGTCCCCTCGAGAAATCGGTTCGCGGCGTCGGCGGCGTCCTCGCCGACGCGCTCGGCCGGCTTTCCGCGCTCGCCGAGCGAACTGAAGCCCGCGATTCCCATCGGTTTCGAGCCCTCGAGTGCGTAATCGACGCAGATCACGACCGCCGATCCCGGCGAGGGGCTGTCCGCCGTTGTCTCCTGGCGCTCGAGGTCGCCGTCCCACTCGAGGCGCTCGAGTGCGCCCTCGGCCTGTCGGTGAGCGACGTCCCGGTCGGCGAGTGATTCGGATTCAGTCGAGTAGAGCCGCACCGTTTTGGGATCGCCGCGCGCTACGAGTTCGATGGGTTCGATCGCCGAGGGCTCGAGGTGGAGCGTCGCTTTGCCGCCACCGTCGGGGTAGAAGCCACGACGCTCGAGTTTACAGTCGGCGACGAGCCCGAACTGCCGGAGCAAGGGGAGTTTCACGTGCCGGACGTAATCCAGCGGCGGCGACCACTTCACGTCCGTCCCGCCGGTAACGGTGAGTTCGAGCGGCGACTCGAGGACGGTCGCGAGCGGTAACACGGCGTCGAACAGCAGCGTCACGCTGCCCGCGGTCCCGATGTCGACGGCGTACTGGCCTCCCTCGAGTCCGTTGTCTAGTCCCGGATCGAACTCGATCGTCTCCGCGCCGAGTTCGACACCCGTCGCGTCGGCGTCGGCGAGTTCGACCATCGTCTCGAGAACCGCGAGGTGCTGGTGGGCGAGGCCGGGATCCGGCCGGTCGCCGCGGACGTTCTCGATACGGATCGGCTCGTTCTCGAGGACCGACAGTGCGAGTGCGGTCCGGACGAACTGGCCGCCGGCCTCGTTTCCGTCGAGTTCGTACGTCGGCGTCACGGCTGGTGGTAGGGACTCGAGTGCCGTAGCCGTACCGTTCGCAGCGAATCGTACTACCGTTCGATTTCGCCGTCGTCGATGCGCGTAGACCGAACGACCAGTTCGTCGTCGACCGTCAGCACCAACGTCTCGTCCGCTATCGGAATGGGGACCGTACACCGCCACGGATCGGTCGACACTGACGCGGCCGCGTCGGAGACGCACCACTCGAGTTCCCAGAACCGCGTCTTCGAGAGCGACCGTCCGTGACTGCGGGCGAACTGTACGACGTGTTCGTCCGCCACGAGCGCCAGTCCCAGGTGTGGACGAAGCCGGTTGCCACACCGCTGACAGACGAAGATCGCGATCCTCTCTCCCTCGAGGTCGGCGTCGGTCGCGGTCTGCACCGTGACGGGGCCGGTACAACCCGGACAGATCCCGTCCCGGGCGAGCGCCACGTGGGATCGGACGTGTCGGTCGAACGCCTCGAGAACCTCCGAAAGCGATCGCGACTCGAGTCCGCCCGGCGGAAACGGGTACCGGACGAGTCGTTCGTTGCAGGTGGGACACTCGACGGTGAGCCACTCCTCGCGATACGTCGCAGCGAGCGACGATTCGGTGCAGTGGGGACACCGACCGTCGATTTCGGTTGGGCCGAACGCGGCCCGACGATTGTACGTCCCCGCGAGAATCGACGTCGCAACTTCCCAGCCTGCATACCGGAGTTCGTACCCGTCGTCGGTTCGCCTGACGAAGTGTCCCGTGAGTTCGTCGAGGTGATAGTTGAACTGCGAACTGACGTCGGCACCGACGCGCTCGCGCAGCGTCGAGAACGACGCGGGATACTCCGCCCGCGTTCGGCTCAGTTCCAACAGGCCCCGCAGAATGTCGACCCGCAAGTCGTGACCGAGGAGGGAAAACGCGTCGGCAGGTGCAAGTCCGCCGGAATCCGACTGCTCACGGTCCATACCGTCGAGTAGTTCCACTGATACGATAATCTTCGCGTCGACTTGCGCCGGATATGTTTGATTTCCAACTAAAACGCGCGTTCGCGAGCGTATTTCGTGTTTCGGTCACAGGTACGGAGCACGATACATGGTGCGAGACGGACCGCAGCCAGTCGTTCTCACCTACTACCTCTACCAGGCGGCTGACTCGGTCGGATTTATCTGGCCGATCTTCACGCTCTTCCTGCTGTGGAACGACCTCACTTACACTCAGATCGGAACGCTGAGCGCGCTCTCGGCGATACTCGTCGTCTCGCTCGAACTCCCGACGGGGTACGTCGCCGACAGATACGGTCGACGGACCGCACTCGCGATCGGGATGACCGCGATGGCCGTCTCTACGGCCGGATTCGTCGTCGCGGATACGTTCCTCGAGTTCGCGGCGTTGTACGCGCTCTGGGCGCTTTCGATGGCGCTCCAGAGCGGAACCGCAGACGCGTGGCTGTACGACGCGTTACGCGGGGCGGTCGACGATCGCTCGTTCACGCACGTCCGGGGCCGAGGCGGTTCCGTCTACCAGTGGATGTCGGCGGTCACAATGGTCGCAGGCGGCTTCCTGTACGTCGTCCACCCCACCTACCCGTTCGTCGCATCGGCGCTTCTCAACGCGGTCGGGGTCCTGATCGTCCTCGCGATGCCCAGGAATCCGCGGTTCGAGTCGTCGACGGGCGACGATCGCGTCGGCGTCCGGGAGTCCGTCTCGATACTCACCACGCAGTTCGCAACCCCCGCACTTCGAGTGTTCGTCGTCTACGTCGCGCTGTTTTTCGGGGTGGTCCACGCGGCCGACGAATACATCCAGCCGATCACGGTCGACGTCGTCGAGGCCCGCGTCGGGGACGTCCTCTCGAGCCCGGAACTAGCTGGACTCCCGATCCAGGCGGAGACGACGCTCGGGTTCGTGTACGCCGGGTTCGCCGTCGTCGCCGCCGTCGCCAGCTACCACGCCGAGACCGTCCGCCGTCACGTCGGTCTCCGTCGCGCGCTCGTGGCGCTTCCCGTCTGCGTCGCCGCGGCGTTTCTCCTCCCACTCGTGTTCCCGTTGCTCGCGATTCCAGTCTTCTTCGCGATGAAAGGCGGAGCGGAACTGGTCACGCCGCTCGTTGCACAGTACGTCAACGATCGAACGGGCGAGACCAGTCGGGCAACGGTGCTCAGTACGATTTCGATGGCGAAAGCGGGCGTGCGGGCACCGCTGATGCCCCTCGCTGGACTCGTCGCCGACGTCGCGTCGCCGATCACAGCCGTCGGCACGCTGGGCGGCGGCTTTCTCACTGTCGCAGTCCTCATCATTGCCGTCGCGTCGCCGGTCGTGATCGACGCGTCCGGTCGGCCACAGGACGAGGCGTGACTTCGTCAGCCGCCGTGACCCGGATAATCCCGCTCGAACCGCTCTTCGATCTCGCGCTCGTCGAACTGGACGATCACCGGCCGCCCGTGCGGACAGGCGTAGGGGTTCTCGCAGTCGTCTAACGCCGCGAACAAGTCGACGACCGAGCCCTCCGTCAGCGACGTGTTGCCCGTGACGGAGGGGTAACAGGCCAGGTCGCCGAGGAACTCGTCGGCCAGCGCGTCGACCGTCTCCGCGCCCGCCTCGCGGTCGCCCTCGACGAACGACGTGAGGACATCCCGCAGGTGTTCTGGCTCGAGCGTCTCCTCTAAGACTGCGGGAACGGTCGTGACGGCAACAGTGCGATCATCGACCTGATTCGCGTAGAACCCCAGCCGCTCGAGTGCTTCGCTGTACCCCGCGAACGCCTCGGCCTCGGCGGCCGTGAGTTCGAGTTCGACGGGTTCGGCCAGCGCCTGCGCGGGCGGATCGCTGGCGAACGCCTCCTGCAGACGCTCGTAGTTCACCCGCTCGTCGGCCGCGTGCTGGTCGACCAGCGCGAGGCCGTCGGGCGTCTCGCAGACGATGTAGGTGTCCCCGAGCTGGCCGAGGACGCGCAGCGGTGGCAGGGAGTCGAAATCGGTCTCCTCGCCGGTCGCGCGGCCCCCCTCGAGCGTTCGCTGTTCGGTGGGGCCGTCGAACTTGCGTTCCGGATCGCGTTCGGGGTGGCGGGAGTCGGTGGTTGCCTGCGCGTCGGGCTGAGGACTCGAGGCAGCCGGTTCAGTCGTCGGCTCCGGTTCCGGTGTGGGGCTGCCGGATTCGCTCGAGTCAGTCGCCGACTTCGGCGTGGGATCGACGGGTTGGCTTCCGGTCGATCTCGACCGTTCGGGCCGTTCCGAACGCGGGGGGCTCGAGGGAGCACTGGATTCGACACCGGCCTCCGAATCGGCCGTTGCTGGTTCGTCGCTGGTAGGGGACTGCTCGCCCATCTCGTCGCTCGAGGGCGATGTTTCTGGCTCATCTCCGCTCGAGCCCTCGACCTCCGACTTCGACGGCCCGCGATCGGGTTCGACTCGAGCGTCCCCCGGGGCCGATCGGCCGCGCGGTGCTCGAGACCGCAACAGCCCGTGCTCGAGTAGCGCGGATTCGACGGCCGAATCGACCTGTCGGCGGACGGCATCGTCGTCGTCGAACCGCACCTCCCGCTTGCGCGGGTGGACGTTGACGTCGACGGCCTCGCTGGGAACCTCGAGGAAGAGGGTGACGAACGGGTAGCGGTCGCTTCCTAACTGAGTGCCGTAGGCTCCCATGATCCCCTCGCGGATCGCGTCCGAGGTCACGGCGCGGTCGTTGACGTACGTCGCGAGGTACTCGCGACTCGAGCGGTTCGTCTCAGGGTGGGAAACCAGCCCCGAGACCGAGTCGACCGGTCCCGGCGGGAGGTCTTCCTCGTCCACCTCGACTGGAATCATCGCCGAGGCGACCTCGCGGCCGTAGACCGAGAGGACGGCGGCCTGCAGGTCGCCCTGGCCCGTCGTGGCGAAGACCTCACGGCTGTCGTGGACCAGCGAGACCGCGACGTCCGGATTCGCGAGCGCGTAGCGGGTGACGACGCGGTTGACGTGAGCGAACTCCGTCGCCGTCGTCTTCAGGAATTTTCGGCGGGCAGGCGTATTGTAGAAGAGGTCCTCGACCTCGACGACCGTCCCCTCGGGACAGCCTGCCGGTTCGACGCTCGTCACGTCGCCGCCCTCGTATACGAGTTCCGTCCCCGCCTCACTCCCGTCTCGAGGGCGCGACCGGATCGTCAGCCGTGAAACCGAGCCGATGGTGTGTAAGGCTTCACCTCGGAAACCGAGGGTTCTGACCCCCGACTCGAGGTCCTCGAGCCCCTCGATCTTGCTCGTCGTATGCTGGCGAACCGCGGCCCGCAGGTCGGCCTCGGTCATCCCGTGGCCGTCGTCGGCCACCCGGATCGACTCGGTGCCACCCTCCTCGACGGCGACCTCGACGCGGGAAGCGTCCGCGTCCAGGCTGTTCTCTACGAGTTCCTTCACCGCGCTCGCCGGCCGCTCGACGACCTCGCCGGCGGCGATGCGGGCGACCGTGTCCTCGTCTAGCTCGTGGATGTCTGTGTCGTCGGTCATCGTTGGCTGGATTCTCCCTCGCTCGGCGCGTCGACTCCCCCGATATCGGTCGACGCGACTCGAGTCGCGTTCACTGTTCGCCTAGGACGGGCGGATCGGCAAAGTCCTTGCGTGTCCTCGTCTATGCTTTCCGACTCGAGCGATTCGTGGACCCTATCGCTCGAGACGGCTACTTCTCCCTATCAGTCCTCTACTCCCCAGAATACGGACACCTCGTCGTCATAGAGATGGATATTGAAAATGTCTACCCCTTCTTCCTCCGCTACGACGTCGAATTCCTCTCCCCACGATACGGTATCGGATTCGATCTCGAACCGGTAGATGTCGCGAGTCAGTTCGATCAGGTCTTTGCCTTTCTCGGGATCCAGACTGAACTCCTCGGCGAGTATCTCCTCGTCGTTTTTGTAGGCTCTCACCGTCCCCTGCTGTTGCTGATCTGTCTGGTTCCAGAGCGTGACAGTCGCGTCGACTTCTGGTGACCGCATGCGAGAGAGACAGCCAGAGAGACCGATCAGTCCGAACGTGGCGAGCACCCGTCGCCGGTTCATACAAGAAATCCGATCGATTCGCGTAAAGTCTTTCTGTGAATTCGGACGTCGTAGTGCGGTCAAATCGTTGTTCGTCGAACTCTTACTCTCGAAACCCTCGACGTGCCTTGCTTCTGCTCGAGATCACTCACTGTACGTGATTGGAACGATGTGGGGTGATCCACGAAACGATCGAGTTGTCGATCGTTCGCTTCGAACCGCTCGCGGATTTTTCGTTCGCGTCCTGTAATCACTCGAGTACTCTTGCTCGCATCCTGCTATCGTGGCAACGATGAGTGGCCACGCCCTCCCCAGCCGACTCGTTCGTCGCTTCGCTTCCTCACTCGTCCCTCGCAAGTTAGCGAGGCGTCCTCGCGATTGCTCGGACGCCTCGCCTGCGCGCCAGTGAGCCCGTTCTGTCGGTGGCTCTGCTGAACTGCTCTGTAGCTACCAGAAATTCTCGCTGAATTCAGAGGGTGATTTAGTACAACAGACCCGTTGCTGGAGGCTATCCTGTTACCTCGCCGAAGAAGAATTAATAGGATCGATACTCTTGACATCCCAATGAATAATTCCAGGCTAAGTATCGCGCTCGGCGGAATTGGCCTTATATTGGTCGGGATTACGATGTATCTCCAGCAGAATCTAATCGCAGCAAGTTTTTGTATGGTATTGGCCGTGTTTACCGCCTTACAACTCGTCTCAAAATCAGTAGATGAGTGGATGAACGAGGTAAGTGAGAATATTCTACTCGTAATTTCGATTCTCGCACTCGCATCGGCTATTATAATTTTAGAGTATTCTTAGATAGGTTTGGTAAATGATACGTATGTAGTGAATGACCAGTGTCACGTTTTGGCGCGCGCGGAGGCGCGGTAAACGACAGAACCGCGTCTCGATTCTGCGCGAGGGGCGAGTGAGGAAGCGAAGCGACGAACGAGTCGGCTGGCGAGGCTCGAGGTGCTGTACGGGCGGGACTGAAAGGGCCCGGGGGCTTTCGGAGTGGTAGGGAAACGCGTTCGCCGAATTCGTGTTTACAGAATTTCGAACGGGCGACTCGAGTGGTCCGGAGCTTTCGGGGTGTTCGAGACGTCTTTTCTGAATTCGACTCGCTCACTTCTCGAGCAACGCGTCGCCGCCCTCCGCCACCCCAGCCTGCCCCTCCTCCGGAACCGGAACCAGCGGCGGACGAACGGCATCGCTCGGAATTACGCCACGATACTCGAGTGCGGTCTTCGTCGCCGGTGCGAACCCGTACTCTGCACAGGCGCCAAACAGCGGTTCGATGGCGTCCTGCAGTTCGATCCCACGCTCGTCGTCGAACGAGTCGTACAGCTCCGCATACGTGGCGGGCGCGACGTTCGACCCCGCGTTCAGACCACCGTCGGCTCCCATCCGGAGCGCGGGGGCGAGCAGAGCATCGTACCCCTGGAGGACGACGAACTCGTTGGGTGTCCGGCGGATCACCGACAGCATGTACTCGAGGTCGCCGCTCGAGTCCTTGATCCCGATCACGTTCTCGTGGGTGGCGACGGCCTCGAGCGTCTCGACCGCAATCTTCCCGCCGGTACAGGGCGGGATGTTGTACAGCAGGACGGGCAGTGGCGATCGGTCGGCCACGCGCTCGAAGAACCGCCGGTTCCCGGTGGGTGCGTTAGGGCCGTGGAAGTACGGTTCCGTGACGACCGCGACGTCAGCACCGATCTCGGCGGCGTGTTCGGTGTAGTCGACCGCCTCCTCGACGGTCGTCGCGGCCGCGCCCGCAAGCACCGGTACTTCGCCGTCTACACGATCCACGACGACCTCGTGGACGCGCCGGCGTTCTGCGGGCGTCAGGCTGGCGAACTCGCCGGTCGTCCCGCAGGGAAAGAGGCCGTCGATACCGTTCTCGAGGAGGTGATCGACGAGGTCCTCGAGTGCCGATTCGTCAATTTCCTCGGCATCCGCGTCGAACGGGGTGACCAGCGGCGTGGTGATCCCCTGCAGGTCGTGCTCGAGTGTCATGGGTCGAACTCTCTCCGTCGGAAGTAAACGTCTTCGCTCGAGGCGAGCGTCGTGGGACAGGTCGATCGAACGACATTTGATTCGAGCGAGCAACCGGGGGAGTATGCGACGACTCACCCGCTACGCGATTTCGGTAGTAGTCGGTCTCGCCGTAACGGTCCCCGTGTTGCTGGTCGGATACGATAGCCCGACGATCCTGCTCGCGATTCCGCTCGTGTATGCTACCACGACTGCCATCGCACACTGGGACGCGCTTCCAACCAGCCTGTTCGGTAGCCGAGAGTCTCGAGCAGGGTGGAAGATGGGTGCAATCGCTGGCGGCGTCAGCGCCTTCGTCTGCATCGGCTTGCTGCAGGTTTCGATTCCCGCCGGCATCGCCGGATACGGGTTGCTGCTGTTCGGATCGGTGCTCACGACCGCAGAGTTGGACGTGACTGACGAATCGTGACTCGAAGGCGAACCGGTTCGACTCGAGCGCCACTTCTCGAGCCTTCACGAAGCTATCAGAACCGACCAGTTACTTATTTGACCGTACTCGCCCAAGGGTGTGTATGGACTGGTCCTCCGATCGCCGCCTCCAGCGGCGGATGCTCCTCGCGCTCACCCTCACCCTCGCGGGCTACGGCGTCCTCCTCTGGCTCCTGTTCTGGGTGCTTCCGACGGCGCTCGCGCTGTTTGCCTGCGTCGTACTCGGTATCGTCATGATCGCCAGCGTCTACTGGGCTGACTACATCGCCTACTGGGCGACGAGCGCGGTCGCCATCGAACGCGAACAGCACCCGCTCGTCTACGATCTCACCGACCGCCTCGCCCAGCAAGCCGACGTCCCGCGACCGCCGGTCGCCGTGATCCCCTCCGACGAACCGAACGCGCTCTCGGCGGGGACGGGCAACCGAACCGTGATCTGCGTGACCACCGGCCTCCTGAAGACGCTCGAGGAGGACGAACTCGAGGCGGTGCTGGCCCACGAACTCGCCCACCTCAAGAACAGCGACTCGAGCGTGCTGACCGTTGCCGGGTTCCCGACGGCCGTCTCGATCGTCGCGCTCTCGACGGCCAGCCGAGCGATTACCCCTGCGTCGATGCTTCTGGGGTTCCCGTTCTGGATCGCCACGTACCTGCTGTTCGTCGGCCTCCCCGTCTACGTCGCCAGCCTCCCCGGGACGCTCGTGCTCTCGCGGTACCGCGAGTACGCCGCCGACCGCGGTGCCGTCGCGATCACGGGCAAGCCGTTCGCACTCGCCAGCGCGCTCGCGACCATCCACGGCGAGTCGACGCCGCCGAACGAAGACCTCCGCTCGGTCGCTGCCTTCAACGCGTTCTGTATCGTCCCGACGGCGTCGATGCTCCCGGTCCCAACCCATCCGCCGACCCACAAACGGATTCAACGGTTGCGAGAGGAATTCGCCGACGGGGTGTGACAGCGGTGAGATCGACTCCTCGAGAAGAACAATAACCGACGCTCCGAGAAGTTCGTCGCTCTCGACTCCGCCGCCGACTGTGTCCGGTTGCGACTCGAGTACGAGACGATTGGTGAGGCCGGCCCGCCGCTCACGAAGAGTACGACTGACGGCTGCTGAGAAGGAATGCAGTCGTACCGCTCGAGTGCGCCACGAGCAGGGTCCCGCTTTTTGTCCGCCGAACCCGTACTTGTCCCGTGGCGGAACCGGATCTCGTCCTCGTGGTTGCCGTCGCGCTGGTCGCCGGCTGTGCCACCGGGATCGGCGCGCTGCCGACGCTTCTTACCTCCCGCGTGAGCCATCGCGTCTACGACGGTGCGATCGGCTTCGCCGCGGGCGTCATGGTCGGCGCTGCCGTCTTCGCGCTGATCGTTCCCGGCCTCGAGTTCGGCACGCCCTGGGAGGTCGTTGCCGGCCTCGCGGCCGGAACCGGCTTTCTGCTCGTCGCGAACGCCGTCCTCCCTCACCTCCATCTCCGCTTTCGAGGGCCGCGCGTCGAGGGAACGGCTCCCCGCAGAATCGACGATACGGGCGCCGACGAAACTCCCGAGGACGACCTCCGGCGAGCGCTGCTGGTCGGTTCCGCGGTGACGATCCACAACGTTCCCGAGGGACTTGCGGTCGGCATCGCCTTCGGCAGCGGCGAGGCCGGACTCGGCTTCGCCATCGCGACCGCCATCGCCGTCCAGAACGTCCCCGACGGGTTCGCGATGGCCGTCCCCGCCGCTCGAGCCGGCGTCTCGAGCCCGAAGACGATACTCTACACAACTCTCTCAGGTGGTGTTCCGGAGCCGATCGCCGCCGCCGTCGGCTTCACGCTGGTCGTATTGGTCACCGGCCTCTTTCCGCTGGCCGCCGGCTTCGCGGCGGGTGCGATGATCGCCGTCGTCTTCCGGGAGCTGATCCCCTCGAGTCACGGCCACGGCTACGCCGACACGGCGACGGTGACGTTCGTCGCGGGCTTCGCGCTGATGCTGGTCGTGGATACGGTGCTCGCGGTCTGAGACGTGTACGCTTTTGTTCACCGTGACCGGATGGCGAGTTGTGACCCTCGCCAGCAAACTCCGCGACCGCGACCCCGTCGTCGGCAACTGGCTGACGCTCGCCGATCCGGCCGTCACCGAAGCCTCTGCGCAACTCGAGTTCGACGTCGCCGTGATCGACCGCGAGCACACGCCGATCTCGCTCGAGACGACGACCGAGATGGCACGGGCGGTCGACGCCACCAGAACCGACACCGAAACGCTCGTTCGCGTCTCCGAAAACGACGCCACTGAGATCAAACGCGTCCTCGACGCCGGCGTCGCCGGCGTGATGGGACCGATGATCGAGACCGCGGCCGAAGCGCAGGAATTAGTCGCCGCGACTCGGTACCCGCCCGAGGGCGTCCGTGGCGTCGGTATCGGCCGCGCCACCGGCTACGGTGATTCATTGGCCGACTCCGTCGAGAACGCCGATCCCGTCACGATCGCCCAGATCGAAACCCGCGACGGCCTCGCGAACGTCGAGGAAATCGCTGCCGTCGACGGACTCGACGGCCTGTTCGTCGGCCCCGCCGACCTCTCGGCCGCGCTCGGAATCTTCGGGGAGACCGACAGCGAGGACTTTCTCGAGGCCGTCGACCGCATTCTCGAGGCCGGCCACACCGTGGACAAACCCGTGGCGACGATCGCACTCGAGGAAGCAGACGTCGAACGCTGGCTCGAGCGCGGGTTCGATGCCGTGATGGTCGGCGTCGACGTCGACTACGTACTCTCCGGTAGTAAACGGGCAAAACGGGCGTTCGAGGAGGCCGTCGGCGAGCAGGACGTGGAATAATTCGACGTATCGAATCAGTTCTGCTTATTCCACCAGTATCGAGAACTCCTCGGTCGTCGCGTCCGACCTGATGTCGTCGGTCGCCGTCACGGTGACTGCGTACTGGTACTCACCTGGCGGCGAATCAGGGGGAATCCGAATCGGGACGCGCACCTCGACGCTCCAGCGAGCGAACCGCCAGTACCAGTCCGGCGGATACGACTCGGCGATCCTCGACGGGCTGGGTTCGATCTCGGCGTCGCCTATCTCGAGAACTGCGTGCGTTTCGTCCGGCAACTCCTCGAATCTGAGCCCTCGAGCCGAGCGTGCCTCGATGGAGAGCGTCGCTTCCTCACCCGGCGAGAGCGTCGGCTCGTCGCCGATCACTTCCGGCGGACGAATCCGTCCGAGACAGCCCGAAAGGGACGCCGTAGTACCGATAGCCAGCCCGAGAAGGGGCCGTCGCTTCATGGACGTGCTTCTCGCCCGACGTATTAATTCGTTGTCCAGAATAGCGGGATCGACCGGGCAGTCGATCCACATTCGACGGGAATCGGAAAACGGGCCCGAACTCCGTGCGACGGCCGATCAGAGCCGTTTGCTCACGTACGGCCCGTCCTGGTAGTATCCAAGCTTCTCGCGGTAGTACTCTCGAGCGCCGATGCCCGAAATTACGCTCACTTTGTCGTAGCCGGCGTCGGCGGCGAGTTCCTCGGCCCGGTTCATCAGTCGGGTGCCGTAGCCCTGATGCTGGTGCTGGTCGCCGTCGCCCTCGTCGCCCATCGCGACCTCCGAGCCGTAGACGTGCAGTTCCCGGATGAGTGCGGTGTTCTCGAGTTCCGGCCGGATCGGGTCATCTGGGAACCGCAGCCGACAGAACCCGATCAGGAGGTCCTTCTCGAAGTCCTCGAAGGAGATGAAGTGTTCCGTGCCACCGCAGGCGTCGTACTTCATGACGTCGAGTTCGACGGTCTCGGGTTCCTCGTCGTTCATCCCGACCTCGCGACAGCGGATGCAGTCACACGACCAGCCGTGTTCGTCCATGCGCTGTCGGGCGAGTTGTCGGAGGTTCGACTTCCAGACGCCGGCGTCGATGAAGTCCGCCGGAATGTCCCGCTGGACGCGCTGAAGCCGCGTGTACCGGGGGATCATGTCCTTGATCTCGGCGATCAGTTCGGCGGCCTCCTCGTTGCCCAGCGGTTCGAACTCGCCTTCGTGCCACCAGTCGTAGGTCGCCGTCCCGCGGACGATCAGCGTCGGATAGATCTTCAGATAGTCGGGCTTCCACTGCTCTTCCTCGAACAGCCGGCGGAAGTCCTCGAGACACATCTCCTTGCTCATTCCGGGCTGGCCGGGCATCATGTGGAAGCCGACCTTGAACGCCGCATCGCGCAGGCGCTGGTTGGCGTCGATCGACTCGGCGACGCCGTGGCCGCGGTGCATCTCGCGGTTGATCCGCTCGTAGGTGGTCTGGACGCCGACCTCGACTTTCGTTCCGCCCAGATCGAGCATCCGGTCGACCTGTTCGGGATCACACCAGTCGGGCTTGGTCTCGAAGGTCGTCCCGATGTTACGAATGTCGCCGCGTTCGTTCTCCGCGATGACGTCCTCTACGTACTTCCACTCGTACTCCTCGGGATCCTGGGCGAAGCTGACGCCCTCGGCCGGTTCGGGCTCCTTGTCGACGTCGAAGTCGTTCATCGCCTCGAGTGCTCGCTTGACGAACCACTCCTGGTAGTCGTGAGAGCGGGCGGTCATCGTCCCGCCCATCAGGATGAGTTCGACCTTGTCCACGGGGTGACCGATCTCCCGTAGCTGCTCGAGACGCAGCCGAACCTGTCCATAGGGATCGTAGTCGTTCTGGACGCCGCGGGCGGCCGCGGGTTCCTCTCCCGTGTAGCTCTGCGAACTCGAGAACTCCGAGTCCGGGCCACCGGGACAGTAGAGACACTTCCCGTGCGGACAGCGTTCGGGCGACGTCATGATCGCGACCGGCGAGACTCCCGACGCGGTGCGGACGGGTTTGCGCTGGAGCACCGTCTCCAAGTCCTCGCGGTGCTCCTGGGGCGCGTAGTCGAGCAGTTCGGAGTTTTTCGGCACCTTCGGCGCCGAGTGTTCCGAACAGGCCTCGAGTTTGGCCTTCTCGACCTCGTCGCGTTCGATCTCGCCCGCGAGGATCCGTTCGACGAGCGTCTCACAGACCTGCTGGAACGCTTCGGTTTCCGTTGGATCGGAATCGGGCGTCTCGGTACTCACTACACGCGTTTCGGACCGCGGCGCGAATAAGCGTGTCGGACTCGCAACCCCTCTCGGGCTTCGACCGTGGACGCTACTCGCTACGTCTCGTACTCCAGATCACGGTCCCGATCGTCGTTCGCGTCCCGCTGTCGGTCGCGTTCGGCGCGGGCCTGCCGTCGCCACCGGTCGGCGTCCTCGAGCGTCTCCGTCTCGAGCAGGCGCTCGAGTTTCCGCTCGAACTGCTCGTCGGTGAGTTCACCGGCAGCGTAGCGGTCGCGCAGCGTCTCGAGGGCGTCGCGGTTGGACCGTGGCGCGACACTCGTTTCGCCGGAATCGGCGGGTTCGTCGGCAGATTCCGACTCCTCGTCCCACCAGTCGTCGTCCCACCACTCCGCCCGGTCTTCCTCGTCCCCGAACAGCAAGGCGATCAGTGGCACGACGACGATGTATCCGATCAACAGCGCCCCCAGCCACCAGCCCTGGCCGGTCAGCAGTGCCGCGAGCCAGATGCCGGTGACGACGGTCGCCGCGATTTCAGTCACGTTCTCGCGGAACCGGCGCTTCGGATCGTCGTCCATACGAAATCTCGTCTGTCGACCACGAAAGATGTTTCTCCCGGGTAGTAGGCAGCGATGCCGCGAGGACAGCGACAGGAGGTTTAGTTCAGCGTCTCGTCGAGTGCGTCGAGCGCGGCCTCGCGGACGGCCTCCCGTTCGCCGGGGAGGAACTCGACGTGGCCGTCCTGACCGCCGACGACGCGGACGCCGGCGTCGGGCGCTGCGTCAGCGATTTCGTTACCGAGGTCGCGGACGTTCAGCGACTCGGTCGTACGGACGTGCAGTTCGTCGTCGCCGACGCCGAGGGTAACGAACGGCCCCTCGTCGTGCTGTCGACGGTGGAGTTCGTCGAGCAGCAGCGTCGTCGTCGGGAAGTTGTACCGGTGGGTGAACGCCGCGGTGTCGAGGACGGCGACGGTGATGCCGTCGACTTCCTCGGTCTCTACGTTCTCCCGTGCGGTCTCGAGTTCGGTATCGAGTTTTGCGCGGAACTGCTCGGAGACGTGGGCGGCGAGGTCGCCGTCCCGTGCCTCCGGCGACTCGTTGTCGCCAAAGAGCAGGTCAGCGACGAGTTCGCGCTTGTCCTTGTAGGACTGGTAGTAGGCCTCGAGCGCGACGGCTTCGCGGCGCTCGGAGATCGCGGTCTCGTCGTAGCCGGCGTCGGTCGCGAGTTCGAGATAGTCCTCGGGAGTGTCCTCCCAGTAGCTGATCGCCGGCAGGTGTTCGATCTCGCTTCGAACGTCGTCGTTGACGTGGGCGGCGACGTTGGCGGCGAGTGCCGTCGACGTGACGTCGGAGACGTCGGCGCCGGCGAGCGACGGTGCGACGGTTACCTCGACGGCGTCGGTGATCTCCTCGTCGGCGCGGCTGTCGTCGATGACGATCGCGTTCGCGTCGTACAGCGAGAGCAGGTCGTAGCCGTCGACCGACTCGACGGTCGACCCGACGTCGACGAGCACGACCAGCGGCAGCTGTTCGCCGTGGCGGTCGCGAGCCTCGAGCATCGAGGTGACGTCGTCGGTTGCGGCGTCCATGTCGTAGACACGGTCGTCGAGGGGACGCCGTTCGAAGTAGTGGTATTCCGCGTCCTCGCGGGTGTGTTTCTCCCGGATCAATGGGAGGACGGCGCGTTCGATAGCGGCACCGGCGACGTAGCCGTCGGCGGTCGCACCGTGGCGGACGACGACCGGTCGCGCTTCCATGACGGCACGTCGGATCGCGGTGACGGCGTCGGCGAGTCCGTCCTCGACGGCGACGACGGCGTCGTGCTCGGCCAGCAGGTCGATTTCGGCCGGCTGTGCCTCCTGCTGGATCGCGCTCTCGAGGCGGTCGCGAACGGTCTCGCGGTCTTCGTCCTCGAGTACGTCGAGCGTCTCGGTCTCGATCTGGAGGTCGCCGTGGTGACGTTCGACTTCGCCCTCGAGGGCGACGACGTCGTCGACCTCGACGCTGGGGTAGGCGCGGACGCCGGCCTCCTCGAAGGCGGCACACTCGACGGTCGCGGTCTCGTCGCTCAGTTCGAAGACGGTCGGACCGCTCGTCTGGCGGACGCCAGTGATCTCGCCCTCGAGACGGACGATGCTACCGACCTGGTTCTCGATGGCGTCGACGGTCGTCCGGTTGAGTGCGGGCTCCGCGTCGGTGGTGGGCTCGGCGTCGGCCGCGTCGTCGGTTGCGGCCGTCGACCCGGACGACGTCTCGGTGGTCACCGTAGTGCTCGCGCCGCCGGAACCGCTGGCGGCGACAGCGTCACCGCCGCTTGAGGGAGACTGGTCCTCTTCGGCGGCCGCCTGCAGGTCACCGGCAGCGACGTCGTCGGCGTCCGCGGTCGAGTCGTCGCTTGCCGACTCGCTTTCGGTGCTCTCGGACTCGTCGTCGAACTCCTCGGGCTGGAACTCGTCGTCGGCCGTCTCGATCAGCTTGCCGCGGAACTCGCGTTCGCGCTGGCGGATCGACCAGCCCAGGTCGACGTTACCGTTGTCCCGAACGTCGAGCACCTGGACGAAGACTTCGTCCCCGGGCTCCCAGTCGAGACTCTCGAGTCGTTGGTCGAGTTCGCTTCTGTGCAACAGGCCAGTGACGTGATCGCCGACGTCGACGAAGACGCCGAAGTCGGCATAGCCGTCGACGGTCCCCCGGTAGTACCGGCCGGGGGAGAGATGCGAAGCGGAGGTACCGCGAAATTCGAAAGCGACGTCCTCCTCGTGACTCTCGCAGACTTCTCCGTCGACAGCTGTGCCACAGATGATACAGTTACCCATCTATTCGAGTCAAGCAGGTTCGTCCTAAAACGGTTGTCGAAATGCGCTCGACAAATCTCCGTGCTGACGATCAGTCACCAGCTATGAGAGTTATCGGCTGACGGCACGTCATTTTCGGCACAATCGCCGAACGGTCCGCGGTTGCGACAGCAACCCGTCGGCCATTCGTCTCAGTCGAAGACGGGGGAGTCCTCCTCGAGCGCCTCGACGTCGTCGGTGAGCTTCTGGACGTCCTCGGGGAACAGCGAAATCTGGATCTCGTTTCCGTCGTCGTCCTCGAAGACGAGTTTGACGCGTTTATCGCCGAACTCGCGGGCCTCGACCGACTCGACGTCGAACAGTTTCGCGGTCGCTGCCTTGTTCTTCGGGCCGACGTTCTTGATCGATCCGTCGTTCAGTTCCACCATGAAGTCCTCGAGCGTGAGTGCGAGCATGGTCGCTCTACGGCCCCCGGGTAAAAAACGACACGGCATCGCCGGGACGACGGTATCCGTGGACGTAACGCCCTCGGCCGTGATCTGTGGAATTTCGACCACGCCGCCGAACCGCGCTCTGCCTGGTGAGGTGATCGCGCGTTGCGATCGGACCGCATGCGTGGTGTGTCAGATCGCCTGCGGTCGCCTGTAAGTGGATACGGTATGGTTGATAAGTGTTGGTGATCGTACATTCTCCGCGTCAGGGCCTCGTACCGCCGAACAGCCGAAACGCCGATTTTGTTCGGCTACGTCCCCCTGCTACTCAGCCAATTTTAAGGTATCCTCGAACCAACAGTTCGAACGCTATGGAGCTCACCTGGCACGGTCACTCGACGTGGCACGTATCGGTTGGCGACACCGACCTGCTGATCGACCCGTTCTTCGACAACCCGAAGACGGATCTGGAGCCCTCGGAGGTCGACACGCCCGATTACGTCCTGTTGACTCACGGCCACGCCGACCACATCGCCCACGCCGGCGAGTTTTCGGACGCGATGCTGGTCGCGACGCCGGAACTCGTCTCCTACTGCGAGGAGGAGTTCGGCTTCGAGGACGCCGTCGGCGGGATGGGGATGAACCTCGGCGGCACCGTCGAGTGTGGCGACGCCTACGTCACCATGGTCCGGGCCGACCACACCAACGGGATCATGACCGAGTACGACGTCGACGCCGGGATGCCCGCCGGTTTCGTCATCTCGGACGAACACCCACACGACGCCGGTCCGGACGCCACGACCGTCTACAACGCCGGTGACACCTCGCTGATGTCCGAGATGCGCGACGTCATCGGCGAGCATCTCGAGCCTGACGCCGCGATCCTCCCCATCGGCGACCACTTCACGATGGGCACCCAGCAGGCCGCCATCGCCACCGACTGGCTCGACGTCGATCACGTCCTCCCACAGCACTACGACACCTTCCCACCGATCGAGACCGACCCCGAGGCGTTCGCCGAGTACGTCGACGACGCCGAGGTCCACGTCCTCTCTGGCGACGAGACGTTCGACCTGTAACGCGATCACCAGTCCCCGTTCGTTCTCACGCGCATTCGTCGCTCGAGCGAACGGTACCCTCCGGGAGAACAACGTTTACAGCATCGGCCGTGGACGTCCCGACTGCCATGTCGAAAGCAGTCACCACGACCTCCGAGGAGGGGTTCAGCGCGACGAACGACATCCGAGACTTCGAACAGACGATCGACCCCAACGGCGAGGAGGCCCCCGACACCCTCGAGGCGCTGCTTGCCGCCTACGGCTCCTGTTACGTCCCCGCGCTTCGGGTCGGCGGTCAGCAACGCGACGTCGAGGATCTCGGCAAGATCGAGATCGAAACGACGGGCGAACTCAACGACGACGACAAACTCGAGTCGATCCAGTTCGACATCCGCGTCGAGGCCGATGTCGACGACGAGACGGGCGAGAAGATCCTCGAGCGCGCGTTCGAACTCTGCAAGGTCCACGACGCGCTGAAGGAGAGTCTCCACGCTGAGACGAGTTTCGAAGGCGGCGCGTTCTAACGCTCTCGAGTGTGGTGCCGTTCGTCGGCATCTCGAGCCAGAAGTTGCTGCTCGTTTTGCGGAGTTCGAGTCGGGGAACTCACCAGTCGCGACTGTTCGGCACGGGATCGGAAGGGGGATGGGTAGGGGAAAGGGAGGGAGGGAGTGCCTCGGTCGCCGATTGGGGTGGGAAGTGGGGTGAGTCGGTGGAAGGTGGTCAGCGGTACGCCCGGCTGGGAACGGGCCGCGACGTCCGCTGCATCAGTTCGTGCAACGACGCTGGTATTATTGGTGACGCCAAAGTACGTTGGGATCGCTTGTACCTGCCGGGCTCGACCGATAGCCACCTTCAAGACGCTGCTCGAGACAGGAACCACCATGTTACGTTCGTTCGACGGGACAGAACCCGACGTCGCCGACTCGGCGTACGTCGACGAGACGGCGGTCGTCATCGGCGACGTGGTCGTCGAAGCCGACGCGAGCATCTGGCCGAATACGACGATCCGTGGCGATCACGGGACCATCGTCGTCGGCGAGGGGGCGAACGTCCAGGACAACGCCGTCCTCCACGAGGAAGCGGAACTCGAGCCGTACGCGACGGTCGGCCACAGCGCGATCGTCCACGACGCCACCGTCGCCGAACGCGCCCTCGTTGGGATGAACGCGGTCGTCCTCGACGGCGCCCACGTCGGGGAGAAGGCCGTCGTCGCGGCTGGAAGCGTCGTCACCGAGGGAACCGAGGTCCCTCCGGAGACGCTCGTCGCCGGTTCGCCGGCCGAACCGAAAGCCGAGGTGGACGATCCGCGACTCGAGGTGACCGCAGAACGGTACATGCAGCTCTCGAGCGAACACGAGGAAACGTCGGAGCGACTGGACTGACCGCTCGAACCGTATCTCGAGCGATGGGAAACGCTGATACAGCCACCGGCCGAACCGACGGTCATGAGCGAGAGGTCGTGGACCGACCGGATCGTCGGCGAGCGAATGACCGTCGATCAGGAGTTTTCGTCACGTATCGCGTCGTCGGAGCTGTCGAACCAGCAGTGGAGTCTGGTGATGACGGCCACCGAGTTCGAGATCGAACACCCCGACGATCCCGACCGCGCTCGGATCGTCGCGAACACGGATCAGGTCGAACAGATCATTCCGGAACTCGAGAACGTCCAGGCCGGCATGGGGGCGATGGGCGGTCCGGGCGCACAGGGCGGCGGTTCGGGCGCTTCGGGTGGGCTCGTCGACTCGATCAAGGGCGCGCTCGGACTCGGCGGTGGCGGCAACGATCACGACGAGAAACTCGAGATCGCCGAACGACTCACCCAGGAGTACGCCGACGAACTACAGGCCCACCTCGAGGAGAACGGCCGCTGGGACTCGGTTCGCGAGGCAGCAGCCGAAAGCGAGTAACGAGGGGTATCAGTCGCCAGCCCGGAACATCGTGTACTCGCTGGCCTCGTAGATGTTGATGAGTTCCGTGACCAGTTCGTCGTAGGATTCGTCCTCGACGCGCAGCCTGTCCAGCCGTTCGACGGTCTCCTCCTCGAGTTCGACGGTTGGCATAGCTACTGGTTCGACGTCGACGAGCAAAAGCGCCACGGGGCCGTCGACTTTCCGTGCTTGCTGGTGCTGGGTGGCGAATATCGATCCGCGCACCTGCAAGTCACAGCACCTTTAGGTACGCTTCCCGACCGTCACTGTATGTCCGACGTAGACACGATCACTGTCTCGATCGACGCCGACGACTCGACCGACGAAGTCACCATTCCCGCCGGCCTCGTCGACCTCGTCGCGGAAGGCGACCAGACGTCCGCCGAGACGATCGGCGACGTCACCCTGCTGTCGTTCGCCAGCCGCGCCCACCACATCGTCCACCACGGCGACGGCGCGGACGAGGAACTCGAGGCCCAGGAGGAACGCATTATGGACCTGTTCGAGGAACGGTTCGGCGTCACGTTCGGCGAAGCGACCGGCCACCAGCACTGACTCGAGCGTTCGACCGACCTTTCGTTTTTCCACTCGCGAGTTCCGGTGCTACGCCGACCCTGCCGTCTCGTCCGGCGAATCGCTGGCCGCTGGTCCGTCCTCGATCTGTGGCCCATCGTCGCCAGTGGCCGGCTCGTCGGTCGCTCCCGGTTCTGACCCGTCGTCCTGAATCCCGTCTGGCCCCGTCGCTTCGTCCGGACTGTCCGGGAGACCGGTATCAGTTTCCTCGTCGCCCGCATCCGTTTCGTCGTCTTCGTCAGTCTCTGCATCCGGTTCCTCGAGGCCGTCGTCCGGCACCTCGAGACTGTCGTCCGTTTCCGTCTCGTCGTCAACGTCGGTCTCGTCGCCGGGGTCTTCGAACTCGTCGTCGGCTTCAGTCGGTAGTTCGTTGTCGGTCTCCTCTTCGGTCTCGACGTCCTCCATCTCGTCCTCGGCTTCCTCGACCACCAGCGTCATTTCGACGCTCTCGTTTTCGGTCGAGAGCGTCGCAGTGTACGTGTCGGGCTCGAGATCGTCGGTCTCCGCGGCAAGCGACGCGGTCGCCGACTCACCGGCCTCGAGCGTGAGTTCGCTCGTGTCGACGGTCTCGTTCTCGAGCGCGAGTTCGACGTCCTGGGTACCGGCTTCGTCGCCGACGTTCGTGATCGTCGCGTCGATGTCGAGGTCTTCGCCCTGTTCGATCGGCGAGTTCGTCGCCACCTCGCTGATCTCGAACGTCGCGGGCTCTTCCTCGGGAACGTCGACGATCTCGCCTGCAGGATCGGTCTCCGCGGTGAGCACCTCGTCGTAGTCGTAGATCGTCATGTCCACCGTCCAGACGAGTTGTTCCTCGTCGGTCTCGGGCGTCCACTCGACGGTGAACGTGTTCTCGCCGGGCTCGAGTTCGTCGATCGGTTCGTCGTCGGTCGTCCCCTCGAGTTCCGTCCCGACGAAGATGCTCGCGTCGTTGGGGTTTTCGTAGCCGAAGGTGACGTCGATCGTCGGCGGTTCGTCGGTGTCGCCCTCGTCGACGACGGTCGTCTCCTCGACGGAGACCGTCGGCAGGTCGGGCCGCGTCTCCGCGATGCACTCGGCGCTGTCCGGGTTCGGATGATCGATACTCGCGGTCGGCACCGCCTCGGGCGAACTGATGCCCGTGATGGTCGTTCCGTAGTCGCCGTAGTCGCCGACGTCGACGACGACCTCGTCCTCGTCGGCTTCGACGACACCCTCGCCGTCACCGATCTCGAAGACTATCGTTCCGGTGAACGGCGCTTCGACGTCTTCTCCGACCGTCACGAAGTCCTCGATGATCGTGTTCCCGAACCCGCCGGCGGTGTAGAACCCGGTGCTGGCCGCCACAGTGTCTCCCTCCTCGAGCGAGTCGCTGACCTCCGCGCGCGTGCAGTCGACGAACTCGACTTCGAACGCCTCGTCGAGGGTGTACTCGAGCGTGTCGCTCGCGAGCACCTCGTCGTCGGCGACGTCGACGATCGAGACCTCGAGCGTCGCGTTATCCTCGAGTGGGTCGTCGAACTCGATCGACTCGTTTTCGATTCCCTCACTGGCCGGGAACGGATCGGTCTCGACGAGGAAGTCGTCTTCGCCTTCCTCGGCGACGGTGAGGCTGTAGTCGACCGTCGCGTTCGCCTCGCCGATCGTTACCGCCTCGCCGTCGCCGCGCTGATCCGAGACCTCGAGTTCGGCTTCGGGGACGGGTTCGGGGTCGTCCTCGAGCGCGTACGCGATCGTCTCGCTCGCGAGTACCTCGTCGTCTTCGACGTCACGGACGGAGACGTCGACGCTGGTGTCGGCGTCGATCGGTGGCTCGAGTTCCAGCTCGAGGTCTTCGACTCCGTCGTCTGCATCGAACGCCTCGCTGTCGACGCGTTCGCCGTCGTCGTACTCGGCCGACACCGTGTAGTCGACGGAGGCGTTGGCCTCGTCGACGGTCAGTGTCTCGCCGTCACCGGTCTGATCCGAGACGTCGAGTTCCGCCTCGGGTTCGGGTTCCGGCTCTTCGTCGACGGTGACGAACGCGCTGTCGAGCACCGGCGCACCACCCTCAGAGACGTACGGTTCGTCCTCGGAGCCGTCGCTCTCGACGTACTGGAACGTCTCGTCGCCGGTCGTGTCGTGGTGGACGACCGCGGTCAGCGGTTGGCTCTCCTCGAGCGACTCGTCGAGTTCGACGGTCACGTTGTCGTACGCGCCGGCCTCGAGGTACTCCGAGGAGCCCAGGACGGCCTCGGGATCGGCGTCGACCGCTAGCTCGTCGTAGACTGCGACGAAGCCGCCTTCGGAGAGCTCTATCGCGTCGATCACGACGCTGTCGCCGTCGGAGTCCTGATCCTGGAAGGTGATCGTCGCCTCGCCCTCGAGTTCGTCGATCTCCTCGACCCGCTGGACGACCTCGATTTCGACGTACTGGACGACCGCGGTCGCGTCGTCGATGCCTTCGGCGACCGCGTACCCCGTCGCGTCGGCGGCGGTCTCCTGAGTCAACACCTGGAGTTGGGTGACGCTGATCTGCTGGTACTGGATCGCGCGGGCGGTCTCCTGGCTCGCGCTCGCGGCCCCGATCTGTATCTGTTCGACCGTCGCCTCCTGATGCTGGGAGAGGGCACCGCTTGCACTTCCGCTGGCTAGTTGCTGGACCTGCGTCACGTCGACGACCTGCTGCTGGACTACTGCGCCCTCACCGGCGCCGAAGGCGGCGCTCTGGATCTGTTCGATCTCGACGACCTGATACTGGATCGCCGACTCGACGGCTCCTTTCGAGGCCCCGGTCGCGGCAGACTGGATCTGCGTGATTGTGACCTCCTGCTGCTGGACGAGCACTCCCTGTGCACCCCCGTCTGCGGCGGCCTGGATCTGCTCGACGGTCGCCTCCTGACTCTGATAGATCGCTCCCTTGGCCGCGCCGAACGAGGCCTCCTGCACCCCGGTTATCGTGACCCGCTGGACCTGCTCGACGGTTACCGACTGCACTCCCTTCAGCGCCCCCGCGCTGGCTCCCCAGGCCGCGGACTGGGTCTGTTCGACCGTCACCGTCTGACGCTGAACGAGTGCGCCCTTCGCGGCTCCCGTCGCCGCCTTCTGGATCTGCTTGGCGTCTGCACGCTGGTACTGGTCGGCCTCGAGGTCGACTTCTTCGTCCACGACGTCCACTTCGTCCGAACCCTCAATCGCTCCCGCACCCGCACCCGCGGCCGCGTGCTGGACGTGCTCGAGGGTGACCTGCTGGCGCTGTTCGACCGTAATCGACTGGTACTGCTCGAGGACGCCGTAGGCTGCTCCCTTGGCGGCTTCCTCCGTCTTGGTGCCGTCCTCGACGCCGCGTTCACCGGCTTCGCTCGCAGCGCCGGACGCAGCACCGCGCGTCGCGACCTGGATCTGTTCGACGGTCACGCGCTGTTCCTGCGTGATCGCGCCGAAGGTCGCTCCTTTGGCTGCACGCTGTAGCTGGCTCGCCTCGACCGTCGCGTGCTGGGCGAGCGCGCCGTCGACCGCACCACCGACGGCGTACTGGGTCGCGGTGACGTTTACCTCCTGGGCGGCGAGCAGCGAGCCGTGGACGGCCCCTTTCGTCGCCTCCCGGACCTGTTCGTCGTCGGCGTCGTCGTGCTCTGTGACGAACTCGCTTGCTCCCTGGATGGCGGCCTCGCGCTCGTCGTCGGTCACCTCGACGCCCTCTTCCTCGGCGAGGGAGATTCCCTCGTCGACCCCGGCTTCGACGGCCTCGCTGCGGTCCTCCTGGAGTTGTGCCGTCGGGCTCCCGCCGGTATCACCCGCAGCCTCCTCGATTTCCGGTGATTCCATCGAGATCAACTCGAGGTCGTCGCTCGCTTCGGCACCGATCGAAGCCGACGCTCCATCGTCCTGGCTCTCGGCTGCCCCATCGTTCACGGCGGGCGCTTCGTCGTCCTCCGCCGAACCGAACCCGCCGCCGAGAAACGGCAACGCGACGACGCTCGTCGCCATGAGGACGGCGAACGCGACCGCGATCACGACGACCGTCCGCGTTCGTCGCTGCGTCATCGTCGCCACCCGCCACCGATCCGACGGCACGCGCCATCGACCTGTCGTGGTGTCGCCCATCCACCCGTTCGATACCCTCGATATCCGAACCGCGGCCGATCGAAGCGCATTCTCTCACCACCCAGCCGAATCGGTCCATAAGTACGCCGGTCGTTTCGGCCTGTTGTCTGACACAATACGCGATTACTACGCCGTGGCAACCGATTCGATCCGCCAGTCTATCGACGACGACGCCGTATTCGTCGTCCGAGCCGATCGAAAATCCCTCACGAATCCCGACAGGAAGCGGCCGATTTCGACCGATGGCGGCGACTCTCTCCCTCGTCGTCGAGTCGACCCGACCGATCTCGGAAACCGAAGTTTTGAACTGGGTTTACGAGAGAGCGAGGTGCATGGAAACCGAACATGGCTCGGTTCAGGCGGTCGATGACGTCGTCGTCAGGCAGTTCGCACGAGCAGCGTTGCTCGCCGCGTTGATCGGTGTCGGGGCACAGATTGCGTTTCCGAACCCGTTCTCACCGGCACCGGTCACGTTACAGGTGCTGTTCGTCTTCCTGGCCGGTATCGTGCTCGGCCCCGTCTGGGGGTCCGTTTCGATGGTGCTGTACCTGGCGGCCGGTGCCGTCGGCGCGCCCGTTTTCGCCGCGTTCACCGCCGGTCCCGGCGTCTTGCTCGGGGACAGTGGCGGCTACCTCTGGGCGTATCCGATCGCTGCCGGGCTGATCGGCCTGCTCGTTCACCGCGGCCGCGACCTCCGTGATCCAGCGACGGTCTCCACACCCGTGCTCGTCGCCGCGCTCGTGGCAGGGACGGCGGTCATCTACGCGATGGGCGTCGGCTACATGGCCTGGCTCTTCGAACTAGGTCTCGTCGAAGCGATCCTCGTCGGTGCGGTTCCGTTCATCCCCTTCGAACTCCTCAAGATGGCCGCTGCGCTCGCGATCGTCAAGAGCGGGCGGATCACGCCGGTCGGCGCCCGATGATCGAGTTCCGCTCGGTCACCTACGCCTTCGAGGACGTCCCCGTCCTCGAGGACCTCTCGCTATCGATCGCGGACGGCGAGTTCGTCCTCGTCGCGGGCGCGAACGGCAGCGGGAAGACCACCCTGTTGCGACACTGTAACGGGCTGTTGTCGCCCGACTCGGGGACCGTCCTCGTCGACGGCACGCCCGTCGAGGAGAATGTCGTCGCCGCCCGCGCGAGCGTCGGCATGGTCTTTCAACACCCGCGAGACCAGTTCGTCGCCGCAACGATCGGCGCGGACGTCGCCTTCGGCCCCGAGAACCTCGGTCTCGACCGCGAAGAGATCGACCGTCGTGTCGCGGTCGCACTCGAGGCCGTCAACCTCGCGGGCCGCGAGGACGATCGAATCGACGGTCTTTCGGGCGGCGAACAGGCCCGCGTCGCGATCGCCGGCGCGCTGGCGATGGAACCGACCCACCTCGTTCTCGACGAGCCGTTTACCGGACTCGACGAACCCGCCCGGCAGTCGGTACTCGAGCGCCTCGAGGCGCTGTCGGTCGACGGTACCGGCGTCTTGCTCGCGACCCACGACCTCCGGGACGTCCTCGACCTGGCGGACCGCGTGATCGCGATGTGTGACGGCGAGGTGGTCGTCGACGCACCGCCGGCACAGGCCGTGGAACGACTGGAGGGACTTGCGGTTCGCGTGCCACGATGTTGAGCTACGAACCCGACGACACGCTGGCCCATCGACTCGATCCGCGGTCGAAGCTGGCGGTCCAGATGGGGTTCGCCGTGACTGCGCTGGCTCACACGAGCCTGCCTGCGTTGCTCGCACTGTCGGCCGTCACTGCCGGAATCCTGGCCGTTGCAGGCGTTTCGCTTCTGCGGACGCTGTACGCCTACCGGTTCGCACTGGTGATAATCGCGATAGCGCCGCTCGTCGCCGCCGTGACGCTTGGCCCACCCTGGATCGACGTCTCGGACGGCCTCGCGTCCGCGCGCGCCAGCTATCGCGTGTTGCTCATCCTGCTGGTCAGTGCCGCTTACGTTCGGTCGACACCCGTACGCGACTCTCGGGCTGCGATCCAGCGGACGATCCCGGGCAAACCGGGGCAGCTACTGGGCGTCGGGATTGCCCTCGTCTTCCGGTTTCTCCCCGTCCTGCAGGCCGACGTCCGGACGATCCGCCAGGCGTCGGCTGCTCGTCTCGGCACCGAACGCGGCGCGGTCGATCGGGCGAGTCGACTCGGACTGCTCAGTGTTACCCGGGCGTTCGATCGGGCCGATCGGCTCTCGCTGGCCCTGCAGGCCCGCTGTTTCGCCTGGAATCCGACGCTGCCATCGCTATCCTTCTCCCGACTCGACGTGCCCGTACTGGGAGTCGCACTTTTGCTCGCCGTGACTGCGGTTCTCTAGCGAGAAACGTCAGTCGGCGATGAGATTTATGTTCTCTGCAATGAGTGTACTGGGACAGTGACAGGACCGCGGCTCGCGACGCGTGGGGGAGTCGCACGCGGGAGAGAATTGATATGAGGGGAATTACAGTTACGTTGCAGAAGGGGGGAGTCGGGAAGACGACCGTCGCCATCAACCTGGCCGAACGGCTCGCGGCCCGAGGACACGACGTCCTGCTGGTCGACGTCGACCCGCAGGGAAGCGCGACCGAGGGCGTCGGCTGTGGCGATGCCTACACCGGTGATACCCACCTGGGGCAGGTCTTCGATCCGTCCGATCCGACGACGCCCGGCGACGTGGTCCGATCCACCGGAACCGAACTGTCGTTCGATCTCGTCCCGTCGCACGCGTCGCTCGACCGACTCGCGGCGGAGATCCAGGCCACCGAAAACGGCGAGGCACAGCTCTATCGAAAGCTCGTTCGCCCGCTTGCCGACCGGTACGACTGGATCGTCCTCGACTCGCCGCCGACGATCGGACCGCTCTCGAACTCGGCCATCGTCGCGACGCGACAGGCAGTCGTCCCGCTGCAGCTATCGAAACCGAGCGCCGACGCACTGACGCGGACGGTCACGAACCAGCTATTCGCGCTCAACGACCGGCTGCCGGAACGGGAACCGATCGAAATTCTCGCGATCGTTCCGAACCGCGTCAGCGGGGACAACGAGGAAAAGCGCGTCCTCGAGGCACTCGAAGACAGCCAGTTCGAGCCGTACCTGCCGGCGTTCGCCCGCTCGAGCCTGCTCCAGGACGCGGACTCGCCCGGTCCGGGAATCCGCGAACGAGTGGCGTTTCGCCGGGCGTACCGCAGCGGCGTCCCGCTCGCGTCCTACGATCCGGACGTCGACATGCTCGACCGACTCGACTCGCTCACGAACAAGATCGAAGAGAAGGGACGGGAGATCGCCTGATTCCGGCAAAATACTCGCCGAGCCGTCAATAGTAGTTGTCAGAACCGTAACTACAGTACGATGAATACCCTGAACGTCGATCCTTATAAAAAATATATGTGGGTGCCTGTATATGCAAGCCGATAGAACTCCCAGTATTGCCCTCTCATTTGTCATTGGATTTGTCGTCCTTTCCACGATAAACATCGGATGGCGATTCCTGGTCTCCTTCGGTTTCCACCCTCGTTGGGCCCTCTACGCGATTCTCACTACCACTGGTCTGCTGGGAATGTATGCCTCTCTTTGGCGAGCGCATCGTATCGGTCTCGTCGTTATCCCCGTTCACCTCGGGATTGTGATGGTGTACTTCGGCGTCTTCGAAATCGGATATCGAACGTCGACAGAGTGGACAGCGGTGGTGGTCTCCTGGGGTTTGCTGGTTGGCATCGTCTTCCTGAACGCCGACTACTTTACCACGGATACACCGAGATAGGCCTCGAGACGTGTTCTGCCCTGCCCCTCCCAGAAGATAAAATCAGACGACGTCGACGACTGGGTTCTCCTCGAGCAGACTGGTCACGACTACTCGCGGGACGTCGCGTCGATCGTGTATTGCGGCGGCGATCTCTCGAGCGGTTTCCGCGAGTTCTGGCGTATCCGCCATGTTGAGCAGCGGGACGACCGTCGCACCGTCGGGAACGTCCTTGCAGCCACCCGCCTCGCTCGCGAGCACGGTCGCGACGTCGGCCGGCGAGATTCGGTCACCCATCTCGAGTTCAGTGACCGCAGCGACTCGTTCGGGCCTGTGGACGTGTTCGTCCTCGAGTCGTTCGCCGACGACGCGTGTGCTCGCGATCGGAACGACGGTATTCGCAGTCGACGGCAACTGTGGCTCCTTTTCCGCCGGGGCCTTGAACCAGCGGGTTCGTGCGCCGTCGGCTTTCACGAGTATCGGAACGCCCTCGAGGTCCGCGAGCGCATCGACGGTCTCCCGCCCGTAGCCGCGATACCGGTCGTCCCCCTCTCGAGCGGGAACCAGACCGAGCGGCCACGTTTCGTTCGACCGGGCGACCTCGAGTGGCCGCTCGGTTATCGCGAGGTCCGCGACCTGCTCTTCGAACGGCGGAATGCGTACCGTCGCCGTTACGATCGCCCGCTCGAGTCGTGCTGCGAGTGCGTACAGCGTCGACTTCTTCCCACCCGCTCCGACGACGCAGGTCACGCCGGTTTCGGCCTCGAGTGCGTCGACGAGCGAATCGGTCACGGATTCTCACCCGGACTCGGACGTGGTCGTGTATCGCTCATTCGACTCTCAAGACGGTCGCCGAACTGAAATAGATCGGTCTCCGGCAATCGCTGTATCTTAATAAATTGATACTGGTGTATGAGTTGGAGACCAGTATACAGCGGGACGAAAATACATATCGGGGAGTAGAACTTAGTAGTCTCGTTATATCTAGTACCGGTATGAAATCTTGCAGGAACCCGGAGCTAGTTGACGAATTTCTCACCGTTCTCTCTGACTGCCGCCGACGGACTGTCGTTCTCTACCTCCGCGATACGACCGACGGGACGGCGACGTTCCCAGAACTCGCGACGCAACTCGCTACCAACTGCTCGAATGCCAGAGACGAAGACGCCGAAATGATTCGTCTCGTCCACCAGGTACTGCCAGCACTCGTAGACCACAGCGTGGTCGAGTACGACGTCCGAAGCGAGGTCGTCAGATACCGTCCGACCGCGTTCGTCGAAGACGTTTTCGAGTGTCTCGAGGAGTACGGGCCGGCAGGGAACGAATAAGCGAGGGCATCGTTCTCGAGTCGAGCCAGCGATTCATCCGGGCCGCTGTAAGCCATTTCCGCGTCCTGCAGTCGTTCCGGTAAATCGTTACAGCGTTCCGTATCAGTCGTTGTACGTTCCGTGCTGGGGTCCACCGTCCCGGTCGGTAGAAGAGAGTGAGACGGTGCCGGATTCGTCGATACGGATCGCGTACCCACAGTACGTAAAGGTAACCGCCGTCCCTCGAGTAGCCGACTCGAGTAGGTTGTCGAGTGCGTCGGGATCGATCGTCTCGTACAGCGGTCGATCCAGCGCTACCGGTTCGATCTCCTCGGCTGCAGCTACCTCTTCGACGACCATCTGACTCGGCCGCTTGCCCCGATCCATGCCAGTCGGTACGACGAGCCACCTGATAAACATATTGGCAAGCAAGAACGTACGGAAAATGAAGGGCTTCAGCTCTCCCTTTCAGGGAACGCAACCGGCCGTTAGAACGGTAGACACTGTCAATATGGCCAACAGTTTTAGTATGGAGAGCCACCTTCGCTCAACTGGCAGGGATTGGGGGATTCAGTCGTTGCCACGGTTGGTCCCGTTCGACTCGTGACACACCCTGCCGCCTCCACTGTCGACACATCGATTCAACCACCACATCTTCCCGATCACCCACACTGGGGGCATTCGGCCGGTCGGTTCACCACCCGGCCAACTTCGAACCGTAACGTCCCGAAATCGATGGACTGCGTACTGTTTCGGCCAACGCCTTTACTACCGGCTACGAGCAACGTCTACCCGGCGGGAAATTGGGGTTCAATCGTTCGTCGGTTGATCTCGTCCGATACGTGACAGTACCCCGCCAATCCGTGTCACTCCAGGGTGACTTCCCCGATCGTATCTTCCCGATTCGATCATGGACTGATTCGTTCGACCGGCCATCCTGTCTCTTTCGGCCGGTTTCATTCGTTCTCATCCGTAAACGGTGACCAACCGTTTCGACGATCGAACCAACTGACCTTACTACCCGCCCACAAAATACACTCCCTGCGGGGATGGGGACTCGTCAATAGTCGTTCGGGCCAGACGCCACGACCCGTCTCCGTTCCTGGGACTTCTACTGCGGTCGTCGTTACCTGTGAACGAATCGATAAATTTACTGCCGAACAACTGGGTTTTCCGCATGGCGGGGAGATTGGGGACCGCGACTGCCGTCTCGTGCTCGTTCGACTGGTACTATCCCCGCCACCTGCTCCGGTTTGCCAGTAGCTTTAATCGATATTAGTGTAATCTCCCATCCGGCGGGGATTGGGGAGTTTACCGTCATGAGTGAGTCCACTGAACTCGTGGAGTTCCCCGCCGAATGCGGTTTTACGTCCTAAAGTAGCGACGCTGCTCGGTCGATTCGACCTACTCGATCTCTACCGGTCGGCGAACCGCGAGTACGACCAGATCCGAAAACGGCGTATCCGATTTCTCGTCGCCACCGGCGTACGCCGCGAGTTCCGCGAGTCCGAACCGATGGATTTCCTCGTCATCGTGAGTTAGTTTTTCGAGAACCAGCGCCTCGAGTTCGGGATCTGCGCCGTTCTCGAGCAGAAACGCCGCGATATCGCCGGGCATGCGGTCGTACGGTCGGGGGAGCACGAGCAGGTGTCGGTCGCCGACGGCCGCCGCGAGTCGATCCATGTCGTCGGCGAGGTCGCCGCTCTTGTGCAGCGTCACGAACTCGGTGTCTTCCATCGGCGTTCGAGCACGGCTGGCGGCGACCTGCAGCGAGGAGATACCTGGTATCACCTGCACCGGTTTCTCGGGTGCTTCGCGTTCGACGGCCCGCTTTACCTTCCCGACGAACTGGTATCCCGAGTGGTTCGGATCGCCCATCGCGACGGCGGTCCCCGACTTGCCGGCGGCGACCCGTTCGGCGAACGTCTCGAGCGTCTCTCCCTCGTCGCTGTAGCCACAGGTCAACAGCTCCGCGTCGGTTCGATCCGCGACGAACTCGACGACGGTCGAGAACCCGACGACGACGTCGGCCTCTCGGATCGCTCGCTCGCCACGTGGGGTGAGATACTCGAGGTTTCCCGGCCCCACACCGACCGCGTAGACGGGATCGACGGCCGAGCCGTCGATATCCGGTTCCGGGTCGGCGGCCGCGAACGTCGCCGGATCGGGGCCGCTCTCGAGGTCGTACCCGTCGCTCATCGATCCTCCGTGCTCGCTCGAGCGTCGGCCGTCTGCTCGAGGTCGAGCGCATCCGTTCGAACGTCTTTGGCGACGTGGATCAGTTCGTTCGTCAGCGCGGCGGCGAGTCCGCTTCCGCCACGTCGGCCGACGTTCGTGATCGCCGGGACACCGTACTCGTCGCTGATCTCGCGGATGCGCTGTCGACTCTCTTCGGCTTTGACGAACCCGACGGGGGTCGCGACGACGACTGCCGGACGGGTTCCGTTCTCGATACAGTCGGCCAGCGCGAACGCGGCCGTCGGCGCGTTGCCGATCGTCGCTATCGATCCGTCGTAGACGCCTTCTTTGTCGAGTTCGAGCACGCCAGCGGCGGTCCGGGTCATCCCCGTCTCGTTCGCCAACTCGGACCCGTGGCCGATCGCCTTGTGTTTCTCGCAGTCGTGCCCGCGGCCCGTGATGCCGGCCTGGGCCATCGTGATGTCCGTGACCACGTTCGCCTCCTCGAGGACCGCTCGAGCGCCCGCCCGGACGGGAGCGTCCTCGTCGTCGCCGATTTCGTCTTCGCCGGTAAACCGTATCATGTGCTGGAACTCGATGTCGCCCATCGAGTGAACCGACTTCTGACGGACTCGATCGGCGAGCGTCTCGTCGGGGACGAACTGCCGGACGATGTCGATGCTCGTCTCGGCGATGTCCATCGCTTCCTGTGTCGTTGCGCCCAGATCCGCGTACTCGTCTTCGTATTCGCTGTCAGTCATCGTTGGTTACCTCCGTCAGCTCGTTCGTCGTTCGCGCCTCCAGATCGCCCTCTACGGAGAGGTTGATGTCACGCAGTCTGTCCTCGATATCGTCGTCTGCGTCCCAGAGCCCTCGGTCGATCGCCTCGAGCAACGTCGCCGTGATCGACTCGAGTGCCCACGGGTTGACGTCTTTCATCCACTCCTGTCGATCCTCGTCGAAGGCGTACGCGTCGGCGACGTCCTCCCAGAGTCGGTCGCTGATTACGCCCGTCGTGGCGTCCCAGCCGAGCGTGACGTCGACCGTCGTCGAGAGGTCGCCGGCACCCTTGTAGCCGTGTTCCTCCATGGACTCGAGCCAGTCGGGGTTCAGGACGCGGGCCCGCATCGCCTTCCGGACCTTCTCCTCGTTGGTGTAGACCGAGACGTTGTCGGGGTCCGAGGAGTCGCCGACGTAGGAAGCGGGCTCTTCGCCCGAGACCTCCGAGACGGCGGAGATGAATCCGCCGTGGAAGGCGTACCAGTCCGAGGAGTCGAACTCGTCCTGTTCCATCGTGTCCTCGATCTTCACGGTGGCGTCGACGCTCGAGAGTCGCCGCTCGAAGGCGTCGTGGGCGTCGGAGACGCGCCCTCTCGACCCCATGGCGTAGCCACCCCACTGGACGTAGACGTCGGCGAGGTCCGAGCGATCCTCCCAGTTGCCTTCGTCGACGGCCTTGTTCGTCCCGGCCCCGTAGCCGCCGGGTTTCGTGGTGAAGACGCGATGCTTCGCGGCTTTCAGGGCGTCGGATTCCTCGAGTCCGTCGTCCTCGAGTTCGGCAGTTTCCTCCTCGACGTGCTTTTTCACGTAGTTCATCTCGTGCGGTTCGTCGAGATCGACGACAGCGTCCACCGCATCGTGAATCACGCCCGCGGCCGCGGGGAAGGCGTCCCGGAACAGGCCCGAAACCCGAGTCGTCACGTCGACTCGCGGCCGGCCCAGTTCCTCGAGCGGAATCGGCTCGACGTCGTCGATCCGGCCCGCGTCGGTCCAGACGGGTTCGACGCCCATCATCGCGAGCACCTGGGCGATGGTCTCCCCGCGCGTGCGGATCGTGGGGGTGCCCCAGGCGACGACGCCGATCTCCTCGGGATACTCGCCCGCTCCGGCGGCTTCGCCGCCTTCTCGCGACTCCTCCGGAGTCGCGCTCTCGTCGTAGTGGCGCTCGAGCACACCCTCGGCGACCTCCTTGCCGACCTGCCAGGCGGCTTTCGCCGGCACCTTGCGCGGATCGAGCGTGTAGAAGTTTCGCGCGGTCGGCAGCAGGTCGACGCCGCCGCGGGTGGGTGCGCCCGACCCTCCCGGTGGGACGTACTTGCCCTCGAGGGCGTCGACAGTCCGTGGAACCTCCTCGTCGGCCCCCTGGACGCGGGGCTGGGCTTTCTCACAGATGAACGCCAGCACCTCCCGCAGGTCGTCGTGTGCGCCCGGTTTCGCCTTCGCGTCACCGATCGTCTCGAGGTCGACGATCAGCAAGTTGACGTTGACCTCGTCTTCGGGACCACCCTCCAACTCGGAGACGGGAACGTCGAAGTCGTGGGCCGCGAGCGTCTCGATCAACTCGACGCTTTGCTCGTATACGACGTCCGCTGCCTCGGCGTAGGTCATGCCGAGTTCCTCGTCGTACTCGCCTGGCGACTCGAGCATCGTCTCGTAGTCGACGCCCAGCGCCCCCGCAACGCTTTCGCGCAGACTCGGCGCGCCGGGGTTCTCGAGACGAGTGAGCGCGACGAGATACTCGACGAGTCGCTCGCCCTCGGGGGGTTCGCTCATCGTATGCAGCCCCATCCGGATCTGGGTCGTCTTGACGTCGGTGAGGTACTCGTGGATGCGTTCGACGAGTTCGTCGATATCGACCTCGTCGCCGTCTACGTCGCCCTCCGCCAGAGTCGACCCAGCCTCGTCGGGACCACGAACGTCGGCTTTCTCGTCTACCGTTCCTGCAATACCGAGTTCCACTGCGAGATCTAGTTCCTCGACTTTCTCCCGGAGCAGACGCTCGAGATGCTCGCCCTCGTCGCTTCGCGCGTCTTCCATCCCGGCTTCGCGGTACTCGCTCGCCAGCTCCTCGAGTTCGGCCAGGTCGTCGTAGGTTCCCGCGGCACGCATCACGGGCGTGAGGTAGTCGACGATAGCGGCGTACGAACGGCGTTTCGCCTGAGTTCCCTCGCCGGGATTGTTGACGATGTAGGGGTAGACGTTCGGGAGGTCGGCGACGAGCGCATCGGGGGCGCTCTCGCCGTTCAATCCGACCGTCTTGCCGGGGAGCCACTCGAGGCTGCCGTGGGTGCCGAGGTGGACGACGGCGTCGGCCTCGAACTCCTCGCGCAGCCACGCGTAGAACGCATAGTAGTCGTGTGGCGGCTGCAGGTCGGAATCGTGGTAGACCTTCGAGGGATCCATCCCGAACCCGCGGGGCGGCTGAACGGTCACGAGAACGTTGCCACACTCCATGCCCGGAATCGCGAACGGGCGTTCCGGCGGTTCGCCCCACTCCTCGACGACGTGTTCCTGGAAGCGGTCGTCCGCGTCCTCGAACCACTCCGCGTACTGCTCGGACGAGACGGTGTCGACGCTCAATTCGCGGACGTCCTCGGGAGCGACCCACCGATCCTCGAGCGTGAGTTGCGAAGTCAACTCGTCGATTAGTTCCCCGCCGCCCTCGGGCCGATTCTCGAGGTCGTAGCCGCGGGCCTCGAGTTCCTCGAGCAGGTTGATCGTGCTCTCGGGGCTGTCGAGGCCGAAGGCGGTCCCGATGCCGTCGTCGCTCGGCGGGTAGTTGTGGAGGACGACGGCGACGTTCTTCTCCTCGTTGGGCGTGTGACGAAGCTGTGCCCAGTTGACTGCCAGCGAGGCGACGTGGTCGATCCGGTCCTCGATCGGGAAGTGCTGTTTCGGCGCGCTGCCGACGCCGGCCTCGTCGTCCATCCGCTCCTTTCCGCTGACGGGATGAGTGACCACGTTGCCGTCGAACTCCGGCAGCGCTACGGACAGTGCGAGTTCGAACCCCATCACGCCCGTGTCGCTCGCCTCGTAGCGAGACCGCGAGCGCATCGTCGTGATCGCCTGCAGGACTGGAACGCCCAGTTCTTCGAGGAAGATGTCCTCCGTGTTTCCTTCGTCGCTGGCCGACCGGCCCCGTTCGCTCATCCCCAGCGAGAACATGAAGGAACTGACGACGGCGTCGACGATCGGCCCGTCCTCGTCGCTGAACCAGTTTCTCGCGACCCACTCGGCGTTCTCCTGACCCTCCTCGTCGGTCGCCGGATTACAGAACGCTGGCAGGACGTTCACGTCTCGGTCCTCGAGCGCCCGGACGAGCGCGTCGACGTAGCGCGTGTTGGCGTGCGTCCAGTGGGACTCGTAGAACCAGACGCCGATCGTCGGCTTCTCGTCGTCGTGGGTCTCGAGCAGTTCCTCGTACTCGACGGCGGGGTAGTCGGGGTGGTAGACGCCCTCCGTCGGCAATTCGACGGGATCGTCGTAGTCGCCATCGTAGTCGCCGTACGCCGCCGCGAGGTACCGACAGCAGTTCGCGACGTTGACCGTCCCGCCGCGCTCGAGGTACTCGTAGACCTGCTCGCGGTCGCTTTCGGCGACCGTCGTGTCCTCGAACGCGTAGGCGTCGCCGGTCGATTTCACGACCAGTGGGACGCCCGCGTCCTCGAGTCGCTCGGTCGCCAGATCGTACCCTGGCATGCTGTCTTCGGCCCCGTGAAGCCAGAAGACCGCCGCGTCGACGGACTCGAGTGCCTCTATGTACGCTTCGAGTTCGGCCTCGTCCTCGAGGTCGCTCTCGGAGCGAACTTCGAGGTCGATTCCCTCGAGCCGGTCCGCGGCCTCCTGTATCGCGCCCAACTCGTTTTCGGTCGCCGTGTATAACCCGATGGTCGGCATCGATGGTAAAGTATTATTTCGGTACTACAAATAAAGTTGTACATCGACATGGAGCGTCACCGAGCGCCGTTTTCGGCGATCGTCGGACAGGAGGAACTGAAGCGGGCGCTGCTCACCGTCGCGGTCGACGACGGGCTCGACGGCCTGCTCGTCCAGGGTGAGAAGGGGACCGCGAAGTCGACGGCCGTCCGCGGACTCGTCGACCTGCTGCCCGAGCAACGGGCCGTCGCGGACTGTCCGTACGGCTGTCCACCCGACGATCCGGCCAGCCAGTGTGAGACGTGTCGCTCACGCGATCCCGACGACCTCGCAGTAGAAACCCGGCCCGTCCCCCTGGTGACGCTCCCGCTCGGGGCGACCCGCGAGCGCGTCGTCGGCACGCTCTCGGTCGCCAACGCCCTCGAGGGCGAGGCCGAGTTCGATCCCGGCCTGCTCGCACGGGCGAACCGTGGCTTCCTCTACGTCGACGAGGTCAACCTGCTCGAGGACCACCTCGTGGACGTCCTCCTCGATGCAGCCGCGAGCGGCGTCAATCGCGTCGAGCGCGACGGCGTGAGCGTCTCTCATCCCGCCGACTTCACCCTGATCGGGACGATGAACCCCGAAGAGGGCGAGTTGCGGCCACAGCTTCGGGATCGATTTTCCCTCCAGGCGACCGTAACCGGCTGTCGTGACCCCGAGGACCGGATCGAGATCATCGACCGCGCACTCGAGCGAAATGTCGATCCCGAGACGTTCGCTGACAACTACGAGGCTGACACCGCCGCTCGACGAACGCAGTTACGCGAGGCCCGAGACCTGCTCGAGACGGTCGCCCTTCCCGACGAGTTCAAACGCGACATCGCCGAACTCTGTCTCGAGGCGGGCGTCGACGGCCACCGGGGAGACATCGCCATCGCCCGTACTGCCAGAACGCTCGCTGCGCTGGACGGTCGACGGAAGGTGATCGAACCCGACGTGGAGGAAGCCGCTCGGCTGGCGCTTCCACACCGTCTCCAGAGTCGACCGTTCGAGGACGCGCCGGACCCGGAGGACGTACTCGAGGATCACTTCGACGAAGAGGACGAGGAGAGAGACGGCGAGGGCGAAGCCGATGAACCGGAAGCGAGCAGCGACGAAGCGAGTGAGGACGACGAGCCCCAAACCGACGCTCGAGGCGACAGCGAAGACGACGGCTCCGGCGACTCGAGTGACACCGGCAGTAGCGGCGCTAACGGCTCGAGCCAGCCTTCGAATGATGCCCTCGACGATGACGACGGAGACGGAGACGGTGGGACACAGGATACGGACGCGCCAGCCGAGGGCGACGACGAAGACGAGGCGACACCGCTCGTCCCGGGCCAGCAACGGGCCGAAATCGGTGATGCAGAACGGCCGACTGTCGACGACGTCGAGGCCGACACCTCGACTCGAGGCGATGGCGCTCGAGTGCGCGCACGGGCGTCGGATCGGGGCCGTGGCGCGCGGGTGCGGACCGAGCGTGCAACTGCAGACGAGTCGGTCGACGCGGCCGCGTCGGTCCGGGCCGCCGCGACTGACGGCCGGACACACGTCGAGGAAGGGGACCTCCGCAAGTCCGTCAGGCAATCTCGAGCCGGTTCCCTGATCGTCTTCGTCGTCGACGCCAGCGCCTCCATGCGTCCGGCGATGGCCGAGGCCAAGGGGACGGTCATGAACCTGCTGCAGGACGCCTACGAACACCGCGACGAGGTGGCGTTCGTGGCCGTCGCCGGCGAGGAGGCCGAAGCCGTGTTGCCGCCGACCGACAGCGTCACGCTCGCCGCTCGCCATCTGAAAGAACTCCCGACCGGCGACCGGACGCCGCTGCCGTCGGGTCTCGAGGAAGCGACCCGCCTCGTGACGCGAACCGACGCCGACGCGAGCCTCGTGGTCGTCGTGACCGACGGGCGGGCAAACGTCGCGGAGGGGAGTCCGACGGCGAGCACGCGAGAAGCAGCGCGTCGACTCGCTCGAACCGATTCCGAGGTCGTGGTCGTCGACGCCGGCGACGACGGGGCGGGATTGATCGGCATCCTCGAGGCCGAAACCGGGGGGAAACGGATACCGCTCTCGGAGCTCTCAGCCGAGCGAGTGGCAGAAACTGCATCGGCGATCGGACGCGGAGAAAATACAGTTCAGAGAGACAAATGAGGTTTCAATCGATGGACGAATTGCAACTTACTCCGGCGATACGAAGGTGGAATCGAGCGAGAAACCGCAACCGACGAGGTTCTCGTCAGCACGTGAACGAACCCGTCGTCCGTTCCGAATACGAATGAAACGCCGCACGACCGAACAGCGAGAACGGCTCGACGCCCACGTCTTCGTCTGTACGACCGACCGCGACTCCGAGTACGCGTGCTGTCACGATGCCGGAGCCGAAGAGACGCTCGAAGCCGTCAAAGACTGGCTTCGAGAGCGGAACGCGTTCTGGTCGCCGATCGGCGTGTCGACCACGGGCTGTCTCGCACTCTGTAGCGAAGGTGGGACGGCGATCACGATCCAGCCCCACAACGAGTGGTACTCCGACGTTCGCCCCGAAGACGTCCCCGCGTTGCTCGAACGCGAGTTCGGCCCCGAGGCGTCCCGCGTCGACGACGAGCCTCCCGAGGACCGCGAGTAACCCTCGAGACCGGAGAACCGACGCCGCGGTCGACAGTCGTCGATCAACTCCGCCAGTCGATGGTTTTACGCTCGAAGGCTCGGGGGAACGCGCTCGATCGCGCCTCCGGGGTGCTTACCGCTCGAGTCGCCACGTGTGGAGCCGATAGGCTCCTCGCGTAACCCCTTCGTCGTGGTACTCGACGGGTTCCTCGATCACGACGAGTCGATCGTTCGACAGGGAAGCCACAGTCGAGATGCCCTCGATCGGACAAATCTCGACCGGCCCTGTTTCGGGATCGACGACGTGGACAGCGTGGGTCTCGGCGTCCCGCTCGCGGAAGTTCTGTGCCGACGGGATCACTACGAGATCGCCGTCTCGAGCGACACAGCGGGCAAAGCCGCGGACGTCGTGCGACCAGCGTTTCGTCCCGTCCTCGAGGTCGACCCCGATTGCCGTGTGTTCGTTCGGATGGCGACCGTCGGGATCGCGACTGTCCTCGGCGAAGGTGTTTCCGGTGACGAAAACGGCGGTGCCGTCGGCGACGGTAGCGTGATTCGGATAGGCGTACAGTGTCTCATCCTCGAGGCTGCGCTCGCTCGCCAGATCGATGTGCCATACTTCGCCGCAGTCGTCGTCGAGGAAATAGCCGTGTTTGTCGCCGTGGCTGGCGACAGCGATTCCCTCGTCGGTGAGAGCGACGTCACCGACGCGGCGCTCGCCCGACGTACCGGGGTCCCAGGTCGCGACCTCGTCGCCGGTCTCGAGGTCGAGGACGACGAGTCCGTGATCGTGCTCGTGGTTCGGCGGACAGCGATTGTAGCCGACGGCTACCCGCCGATCGTCGACGTCGACCGCGATCGGGGAAGCCCGGGCGTCGTAGGCCCACTCGAGGCCACCCTCGAGGTCGAAGCCGTAGACGACGCTCGACCAGTGCTGGACGTCGCCGTCGCGTTCGTACCGTCTGGCAGCGGCGACGACCGTTCCGTCGGCGATCCGAACGTCGACGACGAACGGCTGGGCGAAGAACGTCTCGTCGGCGGGCGAACCGACGTCTTCGGCGGTGACGTACTCCCACAGGAGGTCGCCAGTCTCGCTCGAGCGGACGCGAACCCGTCCCTCGGGACCCCGTTCCCCGACGACGAGGTAGCCGTCGGCGACGGCCATCGAGACGACGTATCGCTCCCCGTCGCCGTCGACGGTCCAGCGTTCCCGTGGCTCGCCGTCCGCGAGGTCGTAGGTGCTCACTCGCCCGTCCGCAAGACCGGCGAAGACGCACTCCTCGCCGACGGCGACGGCGGATCGACGCCAGTTGTGTCGGCTCGCAGCCGGACCGAGATCCCCGAGCGATACTCGCGTCTCGCGTTCGAGGACGCCGTCACCGTCGTCACACAGCGGTTCGTTCATGCTCACTCCTCGACCGGGAACGCCTCGTGGAGCGTGTGGTGCGTTTCGCCGAGGTCCTCGAGCAGTCCGTCGGTTCGCTCGCGGAGCCGTCGAATCCGCTGTTCGGCGTCCCGGACCGCGACGAGTCGCCCCCGGAGGTAGGCCCCGTATGGGTCGGTCGAGTCAGCGTCGGCTGCTTCCTCCTCGAGGTCGACCAGCGCCGCGTCGAGGTGGCGCTGGATCTCCTCGAGCGTCTCCGCGTTCGCCAGGGCCGCGATCGGCCCGTTCTCCTCGAGTGCGTCGCCGATTTCGGCCTCGGCGTGTTGTTTGACCTGTTCGTCGACGCTACCGTTGACGTTCATCAGTGCGAGTCTCAGTGCTTCGAGTTCTGCGCAAGCCATGTTGTATTGTCGTGTTCGTGGTCCTACAGCGTCTGATGGACCAGATCGGAAACGATGCGGTCCCGTTCCAGGTGGGACGAAACGATGCGTTCGGTGTCCTCGGGCGTGACGCCGCCGTACCAGATCCCGTCGGGGTAGACGGCGACCATCGGGCCGTCGCCACACTGCCCGAGACAGGAACTTCGGGTGACGTGGGCGTCACACTCGTCGGCGTCGCGTATCTCCTGTCGAAGGCGCTCGAGAACGGTCGTCGCACCACTTGCCGCACAGGTCTGGTTCGTACAGACCGCGACGTGGTGGTCGGGCGCGTCGTGGACGTGGGGGTCGTCGCCGACGTCCTCTCGGTCCGCGTGTTCGGCCTGGTGGACCAGCGAGCGTAACATCGCTCGAGCGCCGCCCCGGTCGTCCTCGTAGCCGTCGAGTTCGACCTTGTACTTGCAGGTGTCACAGGACATCTCGACGCTGCCGGTGCGTGCCTCCCGGAAGCGATCCGCGAGCACGTCGACGATCCGCTCGTCGGTTCCGAGCGGATCGCCGCTCCCAGCAGCCACGTAGGGATACTCCGAATCGAACTCTGCAGTTCGGTCCCTGATCCGCTGGGTCAGAACGCCGTCACCCAGCATGTACGGGAGCACGACCACCGCGTCGGGCCTGTTCTTCGCGACGGTGTGGAGGGCGTCCTCGAGTCGGGGCTCCGTCACCCCGATGAACGCGGTCTCGACTCGCGAGAACGATCGCCCCTCGTAGAGCAGTCGCGCGAGTTTGTGGGCGTCGGCGTTGGCGTCCGGATCGCTCGAGCCCCGGGCACAGACGACGACCGCGACGTCGTCGTCCTCGCGGTCGACGCCCAGGTCGGCCTCGACCGCCCGTGCCCGTTCGTCGAGCAACTCGACGAGTGCAGGGTGAACGCCGAGGTGAGCGCCACAGTACAGCGACAGGTCGTCGTATCGCGCCCGCGCCGTCTGGACGGCCAGTGGCACGTCGTTTTTGACGTGGCTCGCGCCGAACAGCGACAGCGGGACGACCGACAGGTGCTCACACGTCGGTGCGAGCCCCTCGATTGCGTCGGGAATCGATGGCTTCGCGAGCTCGAGATAGGCGACGTCGACCGGCACGTCGACGCGCTCCTCGAGCATCGCCGCGAGCGTTTTGACCTGTTCGTTCGACTTCTCGCGTCGCGACCCGTGGCCGACGACGAGCACGGTGTCGTCCTCGAGTACGTCGTCCGCGAGGTCCGGGCTATCGACGCTCATGCGTGTTCGGCCTGTTCGAGGCTGCGCTCGAGTTTCCGTTTCCGACTCGGTGCGTACAGCCTCGTTGCCTCGCTCCCGTCGTAGACCCACTCGCCGAAAGCTGGAGCGGCCGCGTCCTCGAGGCCGAACCAGTAGCCGCCCGAGGAGGTCTCACCGACCTCTCCCGTGGGCGCGTCGACGGGACAGGCCGCGAGCAGGTTGTCGATCACCTCGAGTAACTCGCGGTCGTCGTGGACGAACGATATCCCGACCGTACCGCTCGAGGACTTGAAACAGACCGTTCCACAGCCCTCGAGCAGTCCGCGAAGGAGTTCACGCTCGTGGCCGGTGAAGGCGCCGAAGCGGTAGTTGCCGCGACCGTCGACCGGCAGTCCGAGCGGGCCGCTCACCCCGTAGAGGTCCGCCCCGTCGATCGAGACGGTGTACTCCTCGTCGGTTCGGGTGATCGACGCGTCGTGGGCGTACTCGCGGGTCGTGGTCTCGCGTTCGGGGTCGGCGGCTGGGCCGCCCGCGATCGCCGCGAGCACCTCGGCCGATTCCTCGTCGTTCGCGACGATTTCGAGGCCTTCGTCGGTCACCTCGCCGCTGCCGGCGACGTGGCCCCAGAGGTAGGCGGTCGCCGGATGGCCGGCGAGGAGATCCGACGGGCGCTCGATCTCGAGAGCGTCGGCGCTCATTCGCCCACCTCCCTGACCTCGATCGCGTTCACCGGACAGGCCTCGGCTGCCTGCTTCGTGTCCTCGAGGCGGTCGTCGTCGAACGTAGCGACGATTCGGTCGTCTTCGACCGTGACGGTCTCCTCGCCCGTCGCGTCGTAGACGGGGTCGGCGTCGGGGTCGATCGTCGCCAACCCGTCGTCGTCCTCGACGAACCGCGGATCGCGCGTCAGGCAGGCGAAGATGCCGTCACAGGTCGCTTTCTCGAGAGTGACTTCGTACTCGGGCATGGTTCAGTAGTCGTACTTCGTCTCGTACCCGCGCGGGGTGACCATCCGATCGTCCCAGACGTACGTCTCCTCGTTGCCGACGACGATGGTGGTCGTCATGTCGATGATCTCGCTTTCGCCCAGGTCCTCGAGTTCGCCGAGTTCGGTGATCATCACTTCCTCGTCCTCGCGGCCGGCGGCGTGGACGATGCCGACGGGCGTCTCCGGATCGCGGTGGGTCAGCAGAATCTCACAGCACTTCTGGAAGTTCTCCCGGCGCTTGCGGCTCCAGGGGTTGTAGATCGTGATCGTGAACGACTCCTTGGCGGCAGCGTGCAGCCGCGACTCGATCTCTGGCATTGGCACGAGATGATCGGACAGCGAGATCGAGACGGTGTCGTTCACGAGCGGTGCACCCAGGCGCGCGCCACAGGACTGCGCCGCCGGAACGCCCGGCACGACCTCGAACTCGACCATCGACGCCGTCGCACCCTTCGACTCGAGGATCTCGAGGGCGAGCCCCGCCAGCGCGTAGACGTTCGGATCGCCGCTGCCGACAATGGCGACGTCGTTGCCCGCGAGCGTCCGGTCGACCGACTCCTCGGTTCGCGAGACCTCGCCACACATCGGCGTGTCGTAGATGTCCTCGGCCTGCTCGGTGATCTCGTCGGGGATGAGTTCGATGTAGGTCGTGTAGCCGACGATGTGGTCTGCCTCGAGCAGTGCGTCTTTTGCACGCTGGGTCATCCCCTCCGGATGTCCCGGACCGAGACCGACGGCGATCAACTGGCCAGGGTCGGCGTCGAAGTCGTCGACCGTCGCGCCGACTTTCTCCTCGGTCGTCTCTTTCTTGCTCGAGGAACCGCAGTTCGAACTCGAGTCGCTCGAACTCGATCCACCGCACTTCGAGGAACTCGAGTCGTCGCTACTCGAGGCCCCGCATTTAGAGCCGGAGTCGCTCGAGGTGTCAGTTTTCGCGCCACAGTTCGAAGTCGATTCGTTGGATTCGGTGTCGGTATCGTTGCTCATGGTTAGAAATCGTCGACGTCACGCCCGCCACGCGGGGTGACCAGGTACGTTCGATCGTCGTTGCTCCAGGTTTCGGTCTCGTGGTTGCCGATGATCAGCGAGGTACCCATGCCCGAGACCTTGTCGTCGTGGTCGGCGGCCTCGCCGAGCGACGTGATGAAGTGGTCCTCGCCGTTTCGTCCGGCGTCTGCTCGGCCGGCGTCGTTGACGATCGCCACGAGTGCGTCGTCGGTGCGTTCCTCGCGGACGATCTCGACTGCCTTCTCGTAGTTGCGCCAGCAGTTGTACAGCACGATCACGAAGTCGCTGATCGCCGCCGCGCGTAGTTTCTCCTCGATCTCGTCCCAGCCGCGCCACTTGTCCGACAGCGAGACGGTACAGAAGTCGTTACACAGCGGTGCGCCGACGTTTGCTGCTCCCCCGAGTGCTGCGGTGAGTCCGGGGACGATCTCGATCGGGACGTCCGTCGCCGACTCCTCCTCTGCCATCTTGAAGATGAGGTCGGACTTGCCGTAGACGGAGGGATCGCCGCCCGAAACGTGAGCGACGTCTTTCCCCTCGCGGACGTACTCGAACGCTGCACGGGCGAGTTCGATCTGTCGCCCCATCGACGAGCGGACGATCTGCTGTTCGTGGCCGTTAGATCGAGTTACGAAGCCGTCGTCGTCGACGGCGTCTTCGGGTGACAACGTACCGTCCGCTCGCAGGAACTCCTGGTAGAGGTTCGAGGCAATGACCACGTCCGCCGATTCGATCACTGCCTTCGCCCGCTTGGTCATGTGCTCGGGGAGGCCGGGCCCGATGCCGACGACGTAGAGCGTGCCGTGGTCGTCAGGGGTACCATCGGCCGAATTCGTGGAGTCGACGTCCGAACTCATCGACCGATCGCCACCGTTACCTCGTCCTCGTAGCTGATCTTCTCTAAGACCAGTTCCTGCTCGCGGCCGCCGGCGATCGCCGAGGACTCCGAGACGCCCGGCCAGCCGATCAACTCCTTGGACTTCGAGGGCGTCGGCCCTTCGTGAGCGAGCAGCGTCTCCTTGTCGAAGGCGACGACCCCCAGGCCGAGCTCGTCTGCAGCCTCGAGCAACCCTTCCTCGTCTTCCTTCCGCGTCGCCGTCGCGACGAACTCGACGTCCGCGAAGGCGTAGTCGGTTTGCTCGAGGGCGATCTCCCAGGCCTCGAGGAACGTCTCTTTGTTCGCACCCGAAACGCTCCCGGTGCCGATGACGACGCCGTCGTCTTTGTTCCGCTCGAGGACGGTCACGTCGTCGCCGACCAGCACCGCCTGGGGGCCGTCGAGTCGCGCGACCGGTCCGAGTTCGTCGTCGAGGACGGCGAGGTTGGTCTGAACGGTCGAGTCACCGTTGACGACGTGGGCGTCCATCGCCTTCGCGCGGGACTCGACGCCTTGCTTTCCGGCGGCCTCGCTCGCGGTCGTCATCGCCGGAATCGCGCCCATCGTCGCCAGATCCTGTGCGACCTGATTCGCGCCGTGATGACCACCCGTGATCGGGATGGCCCACGTCAGTTCCTCGTCGACGACACAGATCGCGGGATCGTCCCACTTGTCGTCGAGCAGATGGGCCGTCTTTCGCATCGCGATCCCCGAGGCCATCAAGCCGATAAAGCAGTCGTACTCGCCCCAATGCTCCTCGAAGACGTCGCCGTGGTACTCGAGGATCTCGATCGTCTCGTACCGATCGCCGATACCGTCGACGATCTCCTCGGCGGTCTCCATCTTCCGCTCGAAGGCGACGATAGCGATTTCTTCGGCTACTTCGCCGTCGCTGTCGGGCGTTTTACAGTGTCCACTGTCGGAATCGTTGTCGTCAGTACTCATTGTATACCTCCGAATTATCGGTCGTTCCACGATCGAATCGCGTGATCGAGCGGCCGCTCGAGTCGCCTCGCCGACCAGCAACCCCGGGCGGGAATGAAAGGGGCCGGCTGGGTCGGGGGCTTTCACCCTGTCGTTGGCTCCGGTTCCGGGCTGTACGACTAGTCATCTCAGTCCGAACACCCCTCTTCGCTCTCCTCGGAACTACCAGAGCCACGATTGGCCCAGTCCCCGTAGAGGTAGGATCGTTCGTATCCTGCGCCGGTAACGGCCTCGCCGATCAGTACGAGCGCCGAGGCCCGATACCCTGCCTCCTCCACTTCGTCTGCGATCGTCTCGAGCGTCCCCGTGATGACGTCCTCGTCCGGCCACGAGGCGTGGTAGACGACCGCGACGGGCGTCTCGGGGTCGTGGCCGTCCGCGAGCAACCGGTCCATCGTCTCGCGAACGGCGTGGGTCCCGAGGTAGATACAGGTCGTCACGTCACCCATCCCGACGAAGTCGCTGATGTGATCTTCCTCCTCGCTCAGGGTCTTGCCCTGCGGACGGGTGAACGCAACGTGGTTGGCGACCTCGTTCAACGTCAACTGCGTCCCGAGCGTCGCACTCGCCGCAAAGGAGGAGGTGACCCCGGGAACGAAGTACGTCGGAACGTCTTCGGCCTCGAGCGCGTCCATCTGTTCGAGTGCGGCCCCGTAGATCGCCGGATCGCCGCTGTGGAGCCGGACGACCTCCCGTCCCTCGTGGTAGGCGTCGGCCATCAGCGGAACGAGTTCCTCGAGGTCCTTGCCGACGGAGTTGACCAGTTCGGCGTGATCGCAGTACGCCTCGAGCAGTTCGCTGTTGACCAGCGAGCCAGCGTGGACGACGAGGTCGGCGCGCTCGAGCAGTTCCTTGCCCGTCACGGTCAGCAGACCGGGGTCGCCGGGACCGGCCCCGACGAAGGGGATCCCCTCGCGGACGTCGCCGGCGGTGTACTCCTCGTCGCTCATGCTGTCCCCTCCAGTTCGGTGTCGGTGTCCGCATCGTCGTCGACGTCGAACTCCGCCGTCGCGAGGTCTCGCTCGAGATCCTCGCGTTCGGCGTAGGCCAGCGTGTAGTAATCGCGCTCGTCGATCTCGGCCGGGTCGTCGGTGACGACGGTCTCGCCTTGTTCCATGAACAGCCGACGGCCGAAGCGGATGTCGTAGCCCGCCTCGGTCAGCTTTTCGTACGTGGCCGGCGCGTCGGTGACCTTGAACAGGATCATCCGATCCGGCCCCGTCGGTGCCGTGCCGTTCGCGGCCTCTCGGAGCGCGAGTCCGGTCCCGGCCTCGACCTCGACCCCCAGCGCCGTCGCGAACGCCGTCATCGCGCTCACGCCAGGGACGACCTCGAGTTCCACCTCGGGGTGGAACGTCTCGAGCGTCCGCCGGAGGTGGCCGAACGTCGAGTAGACGTTCGGGTCGCCGAGCGTAACGAAGGCGACGTCGTCCTCGTGGGCCTCGCTCGCTACTTCCGCGGCGGCCTCTTTCCAGGCGCTCCGGAGCTTCTCCGGGTCCCGCGTCATCGGGAAGTCGAGGTCGCCGATCTTCGACTCGTCGACGTACTCGAGTGCCACCGACCGCGAGAGACGGCCCGGAGAGTAGACGGTCTCGACCGACTCGAGGGCGCGTTTCCCTTTCACCGTCACCAGGTCCGCGTCCCCGGGGCCGAGGCCGATACCGTAGACCGTCACGTCAACCCCTCCGCGTCGCGGCGGCCGACGACGACGTACACCGGGTTCTGTGAGTCGAAACTCGTCGCGCCGACGAGGTCGTAACCGTGACTCACCTGTAGTTGGACGACTTCGTCCAGAATTCCGCGCTCGCGGAACGCCTCCACGGCTTTGCCCGCGACCTCGAGACGAGCGACGTTCATCACGATCCGGTCGACACCGGACTCGAGGGCGCAGTCGAGCACGGCCTCGAAGTTCCGGCTACCACCGAGAAACGCAGCGTCGGCGTCTTCGGGGAACCCCTCGGGTGCTTCCGCGTTTCGCACCGTCACTTCGGCGTCGTATTCGTTCATTTCGAGGTTCTGCTCCGTGACCTCGACCCGTTCGGGTTTCCGCTCGAGTGCCGTCACGCGTGCGACTCGGCGGGCCGCTTCGATGGTGACCGCGCCGGTACAGGAGCCGACGTCGACGAAGTGATCCGACGGCCGAAGGCCGAGTTTCGACAGCGTCACCGCACGGACCTCCGCTTTTGTCGGCCCGGCTTTCGCGTCGTGTGGCAAGGCTACCTGGGACATCACCTGAACCGTTTCGCTCATCCGTAAAATCAATTTTGTTTGTGCTACTCCAAGCGTGATTTCACACCTGGTGTTGGAGTACTCCAACTACGATTTCACTCGAGGGCGTCGACGAGTTCCCACGCCCGCTCCCGTGCGTCGGCCTCGCGATCCGCGTCGAGAAACTCCCAGACGGCTTCATCTTCGAGGACCGCCCGGAGTGCTTCGCGGCGCTTTGCCGACGGAAGCTTCCCGCTGGACTGCAACTCCGTCCGAAGTTCCGACTGGAGCACGACCATCGGATGGGCGCGCTCGAGCATCGGTTCGATCCGCTGTCTGAGGTACTTCGTCGTCGCCGGACTCGCTCCGTGGGTCGAAATGGCGACCGTAACTCGCTCGGATTCCACTCGGCTCGGCGTGACGGTGTCGCCGCGTTCGTCGACCCGGTTGACCAGACAGCCAGCCGCTCGTGCCGCTTCCGCGATGGCATCGTTTAGCTCTCGGTCGTCCGTCGCCGGAACGACGAGAAACGCCCCGTCGACGACGTCCTCGACTTCGTCGCGCTCGAGTTTCCGGTGCTGGCGCTCACACTCGAGGGCCTCGAATCCGTCGACGAACTCGGGAGCGACGACCGTCACGTCGGCCTCTTCGGAAAAGAACCGCGTCTTTCGCAGGGCCACGGAGCCACCGCCTACGACGACGACCGATCGACCCTCGAAATCGTGAAAGAGCGGAAGCATCGTTTCTCAGGCGGGATCGAACGAGAGGAGTTCGGCCTCGATTTCGTCTCGGATCGCGGCGACGTCACCGATGATCGCCGTCGCCGGCGGCGATACTGATTCGGTTTCGGCTCGATCGACGATCGTCTCGAGCGTGCCCCGGACGACCTGTTGGTCTGCCCAGGCTGCCTTCTGGACGAGCGCGACGGGTTTGTCGCCGTCGACACCGTGAGAACACAAGGCTTCGACGTTTCGCTCGAGGGTTCGTACACCCATCAACACGACGAGCGTCCCGCCGCTTTCGACCGCGGCGGCGATCGCGCCCCAGTCGAGCGCGCTCTCGTCCTTGTCCGGCGTCTCGTGGCCGGTGATGACCGTGAATCGTGAGGAGATGTCGCGGTGGGTAAGCGGGATTCCGGCGATACCCGGCGCTGCAATCACGCTCGAGACGCCGGGGACGATCTGGAACGGGACGTCGTGTTCGGTGAGATGCTGGGCTTCCTCCCCGCCACGGCCGAAGACGAACGGATCGCCGCCTTTCAGCCGGACGACGGCGTCGCCGGCGCGAGCGCGTTCGACCAGCAGGTCGTTGATCTCCGACTGGGGCGTCTTGTACTCGACGCGCTTCCCGACGTCGACGATCTCGGCGGAGTCGGGTAGACTCTCGAGCATTGCGTTTCGAACGAGCGCGTCGTGGAGAACGACGTCCGCCGTTTCGATCAGCCAGCGCGCTCGCACCGTGAGCAGGTCGGGATCGCCCGGCCCGGCACCGATCAGGTATACGTGTCCGGGCGCGGCACGACACCGCTCGGGGATCGACGGCGTCCTCGCTTCGGTATCCTTCCCCGGAACAGGGTACGGGTCGCTCGATCCTGCTGTCCCTCGAGCGGTGTCGTCTTCCATCGAGAGTTAATAGAAATTTGCAGTAACTTCAATTTACTTGTATTGGTGTCGCGTGAGACGCCCCGTCGTCGACAGCCAGTGAAGGCTGTGATATCGAGTGTCGCTCGAGAATCAGGCTCGGTTCGACGCTACCGGATGGCCGTCGTCGGCGTCGATGGACTGCGAGGATGGTGTCGCTCGAGCACGGTTCTGGAACCAGACGAATCCACCGGCGATCAGCGCCCAGAGTGCTGCTTGACTCAGGAGCGCGCTTCCCTGGAAGGCGTACACGAGTTCGTCGGCGACGTCCGGCTGCGTGATGATCGTCGGTGGGGCTATCGAGAGACCGGCCACGGTGATCACGATCGGAACACTCGCACCGGCGAGTGCTTTGAGCCGACCTGCCGGAGCCAGACGTCGATAGCCGACGATGGCAACTCCCGACACGAGGATACCGAGACCGATCAGCCCCGTATAGATCGCCAGCCGTGCGTCGATGCCGAGTGTTGCCTCCCCACCGGGCGCTGCCGGAGGGAGCACGAGCCACGGGACGATCGAGACCGAGAAGAACCCGGCTGCACCGAGGATCGCTGCCGTCGCGGTTTCTCGGCCCGGGAGTTCGGGCTCGAGGAAGTAGTACGCGAGGGCGAACACGCCGGCCAGGAGGATTCCCCAGAGGATGCCGCTCCCGACGCTGACGACGGCGTTCGTCGTCTCGGAGACGGCATGTGAGTGATCGTGTCCATGGCCGTGGTCGTGTCCATGACTGTGGTCGTGACCGTGTCCAGCGTCGTGGATGTATTCCAGGAGCGGATTGGCAACCAGTGCGATGTACAGGCCATACGCGAGCCCGGCGAGCACGCCCGCCGCGACGCCGCGTTTGAGGTAGTCGTAAATCATCAGTGGCAGGTGATCCCGGCGGCGTGTCGGAAGTTGTGCATCGAATCGTGCACGAGCGGTTCCTGAACGAATATCAGCGCGAACGCGATGGCTGCGGCGAACGCGGTCACTGCTGCCATCTGCCCGAGCGTCATCGTCTCTTTTGCGACTGCAATTCGGTCGTGAACTGTTTCGTTTGCTGTCGTCGTACTCATGAAACCTGAGTTGGTGTACTGAAAGTTAGATTGTAAATGTTTGGATTCGACGTGATACTATCACCAGAGAACACGTTCTCGTTCGTCGTTCACGACGGAATTGGCAGTTATACCACCGAAACTGCTCGCTACGCAGTGTGTCCCGATCGGTACTCTAGACGGAATTCGCTCGAGATGACCGCTCGTAACAACAGCAATTGATAGAGCGATTTGAACAACGCCGAGACTGCTCGCTACGCTGCGCGTCTCGTCTCGTTCAGGCTCCACCAGTCGCTCGTTCGCTCCTCACGGATGTTCGTCGCAGAAAGCAAGCCGGTGGAGGGGATTGTGAACTCCGTCTACTTCGCTCGCGGTGCTCGCTCGTGGTCTCGTTCAAATCCCACCAGTTGCTCTTTCGTTCCCACTGACGTTCGAACAAAAAGAGCCGGTGGAGGGATTTGAACCCTCGACCTAATCCTTACGAAGGATTCGCTCTGCCAGTCTGAGCTACACCGGCACCGTGCACTTGTTCGTAGGGGCGATGTCAGCCATAAGGATTGCGAATCGCGGCCGTCGTGTGACGCTGTTGCGTAGCCCGGCTACCGCTCGAGTCGCACGTCCAGACAGACGTTCAGTTCGTGTGGCGCGTACGAGCGGACGGTATGGCGGGTCTCGACGGTCACGTCGTACTCGGGCTCGGCGGCCTCGCGGATCGCTCGCTCGCCGGGGCCGAAGGGGTCGTTCTCGTGCTGGATGTCGTAGTAGTGGAGCACGCAGTCGTCGCCCGCGATCCGAACGGCCGACTCGAGAAAGTCGCCGGCGCTATGGGGTAGGTTCATCACGATCCGGTCGGCCCAGTCTTCGTACTTGTCCGCAACCGTCCGGACGTCGTCGTTGATCGCGGTCACCTGGTCTTCGACGTCGTTGCGGCGGGCGTTCTCCTCGAGGTACTCGATCGCATCGGGGTTTACGTCGACGCCGACGACCGCCGCGCCGCGTTTCGCGAAGGGAACGACGAAGGGACCGACGCCGGCGAACATGTCGAACGCTCGCTCGCCATCGCTCACCTGCTGGGCGACACGGTAGCGCTCGGTCGCCAGCCGCGGCGAAAAGTACACCTCCGCGAGATCCAGCGCGTACTCGCAGCCGTACTCGCGGTGGGTTACTTCGGTGTCCTCGCCAGCCAGCAGTTCCCAGTCCCGGACTCGCGTCTCGCCTTTCACCTTCGAGGCCTTGTTCAGTACCGTCTCGACCGGCAGGTCCGACTCGAGGACGGCGTCGGCGATTTCCCGCGCGCGCTCTGTGTCGTCCTCGTCGAGCAGCGCTGCCTTCCCGAGTCGCTCGTAGGAAGGATCGAACTCGAGCAGGTCCGCAGGCGTCGTCTGGGTCTCGCGTTCCGAGGGCGACCGGTGGACGACCTCGAGGTCGTCGGGAACGGCGTCGGGATCGGCGACTGGAACGTAGAGCGATCCCTCCTCGACGGAAATCTCGTAGCCGTCGTCGATCAGATCGTCCTCCGCCAGTCGTCGTCGCGTCGTCTCGCCCTCCTCGCGGGGGACGCGGACGCACGGCACTTCCATACGCCTACTCGCTCCGGGGGCGCCGTAACGCTGACGTTTCCGCTCGTCGCCGTCCCGAACGTTTTCGTGTCACGGGCGGTACTCGTCGGTATGGGCGTTCGAATGCGACTCACCTCCCTCGAGACGGTCCGCGAGGAGGGGTCGTGGCTGTTCACGGTCCGGGATCGAAACGGCGAACACGAGGAGGTGATCCTCGTCCCCTGCGAGGAAAGCGGGGGAGAGGGTTCCACGAGCAGTCGGTCACAGGCCGACGAAGGCGTCGAAGCGTGGATCAACCGCTGTACGCACGAGGCCCAGCAGTTCGACACCGGCCGTGGCGCACCGATCCGAAACGGTCAGCTCGTCTGTCCGCGCCACGGTTCGATGTTCGACACTTGTTCGGGCGAGTGTGACAACGGCCCCGCCGCCGACACGACGCTGCCGGGAATCGAGATCGAACTCGAGGACGGCGACGTCTACCTGACCGACGACGACGTACATTTCGCCCATCGGGGCGGGATCGACGACGAGGACGACGACCCCTCCTCGACCTCACATATCTCGTTTTAACGACGACTAGACACCGAAAAACCGTTTTTTTAGAGTATAAGGCGGCGATCGAGATTGACTGACCACGCCGCTCTCGATCGACCACAGGAGCTCACCCTGTAGCTACGGTTGCGCTCCGTCTCCGGAACGCACGTGGAACGACATCGAAGAACCACTTATATTTACTCCTCGCTAATTTCTATATTAGTCCAATCTAAATGTTGTTGGCGTTCCTTCTCGCTTCTCGAGCAGCAGAAACCCGAACGTATCGCAGCGGTGGCTCTACCGCCGATCAGCCGTTACGAGGTCGTCACGACGGCGACGACGTACGTCCCGATTGCGACCAGGATGATCGTCGCCCCGGTCGCCACGTTCAGGTAGTACGAGAGGAAGATGCCGCCGAACACTGCTACCTGCCCGAGCACGATCGACGCGACGAGCCCTCCGTTGAAGCTATCGGTCACTTGCATCGCGGCTGCGACGGGGATCACGAGCATGCCGGCGACGAGAATCGCGCCGAGGACCTGCATCGCCGCGACCACGACCAGTGCCGTGAGGACGATCAACAGCGTATCGTAGAACCACACGTTGATCCGGGCGAGTCGTGCGGCTTCGCGGTCGAACGTGATCAACAGCAGTTGCTTGTGCGTGATGGCGACCGTCGAGAGCACGAGCAGGGTGAGTCCGACCATCAGCTGGACGTTCTCGAACGGGACGAACAGGATATCACCGAACAGGTAGCTCTCGACGGTCGCACTGAAGACGACGCCGTACGAGATGACGGCGACGCCGAGTGCGAACCCGCCAGTGAGCATGATCGCGATCGGAATGTCCGCGTATCCGTCGGTTTTGACGGCGACGTACTGCATTCCGAGCGCGGCGATCGCTGCAGCAACGAGCGCGAACAGCAACGGGTAGTCCAGGCGCGGGACGGCTGATCCGACGAACAACCCGATCGCGACGCCTCCGAAGGCCGTGTGAGCGAGCGCCTCGCCGATCAACGCCATCTGGCGGTTGACGAGGTAGCTGCCGACGATCGGCGCGGTGATCCCGATCAGGATACCCGCTGTGAACCCTCGCTGGAGGAATCCGCTACAGACGAGCCACGTATCGAACGTTCCACAGGTGGCTCCCCAGAACGCGTCGAACAGCGCCGGAAAACCGGCGAACGCGAGCCCCCAGTCGCGCGGGATCGGCAGTTCGGCCTCGAGTGCGTCGATCCCGGGAATCCCGAGGGAGAACGCCGTCCACGTCGCCGGCCGGACCACCGGCAGCCAACCGAGGATGAACAGACTGGCGACGACCATTACTGCGAGCAAGATCCCGGCGATTGCGTACTCTTCGCGGATCGCGTGGAGTCGATCGACGCATGCAGTCGACACGTTCAATCACCCGCTGCGAGTTCCGTCGAGCCGACCAGTCGAGCCGAACTGAACGCTCGCTCCAGTGCATCGCTCTCGAGAAACTCACGCGTTTCACAGTGTTCGTACAGTTCGCAGTCGAGACACGCCATCGTGCTCGCGTGGTCTGCGACCGTGGCGATGTCGTGTTCGATCAGGACGATGGTGATCCCACGGGCGTTGAGGGCTTCCAGAAGCTCGTAGAACGCTTCGACGGAATCGGCGTCGACGCCGACGGTTGGCTCGTCGAGCGCCAGCAGGTCGGCTTCGGAGGCGAGCGCCCGGGCGATGTACGTTCGCTGTCGCTGTCCACCCGACAGGTGATTCAGCCGCCTGTCGGCGAGGTCTGTGATCTCGACTGTCTCGAGAGCCTCGTCGACTTTCGTCCTGTCGTCGTCCGAGAGCCGTCCGATCCCCGCGTGTGGGAATCGACCCATTCGAACCACTTCGCGAACCGTAACGGGCATCATCTCTTCTGCGTCCGTCGCGTGTTGGGAGACGTACCCGAGTCGTGTTCCATCCGAAAACTCCTTGGCCGGCGTGCCGAACAGTTCGGCCCGTCCGGTATCGGGCGAGCGCAACCCCAGCATGATCTTCAGCAGCGTCGTCTTCCCGGAGCCGTTCGGACCGATGAGACCGAGGAACTCCCCCTCGTCGATCGAGAGCGTGACGTCCCGGAGAACCGGTTGGTCGTCGTAGGCGAAACTGACGTCGTCGACTGATATCGCGTGCGTCATCGTTGAAAGTAGTGTACTGGTGTTATTCGGTCTGTAACGCCTGCTCGAGCGTCGGGAAGTTGATCTCCTGGAAGTGATCGACGTACCCCCAGTCGGGCTCCATCTCGAGGCCGGTATCGACTTCGGGAGTTCCGTCGAGTTGCGTTTCGACCGGGGACAGCGGCAGGATTTCCGCGTCGACTTCGGTTGCGAGCGACTCCGCCAGCCGTCCAGGTTCGCCGACGTCGTAGAGGACGTATTCGATCCCTTCCGCTTCGATCAGGTTCTCGATTTCCTCGACGTCGCCGGGAGAGGCCGCGTCGTCGGGCGAGGTGCCGACCGGTGAGTAGATGTCGACGCCGTACCGTCGGTTCCACCACTGGAACGAGTCGTGTGTCGCAACGACGAGCGACTCGAGGGTCGCTCGCTCGACGATTTCCTCGAACTCCTCGTGAAGGTCCTGCAGTTCGTCGTTGAACGCCTCGGTGTTTGCCTCGTACGTGTCGGCGTTGTCGGGATCGATCTCGGCGAGTCCGTCGGCGATGTTCTCGACTCCGGTTTGACACTCGACCGGATCCATCCACCAGTGTTCGTCGTCGTCTTCTGCCGGACTGTCGAAGAACTCGATGCCTTCGGAGGCTTCGATTACGACGACGTCGTCGCGTCGCTCGAGTTGGTCGGCGGCGTCGTCCTGCCAGGCTGCGAAATCCCGCAGATAGACGAACCCGTCTGCGTCGTCCATCTGTTCGACGACGTCGGTCCTGGGATCCCAGTCGTGACCGTGTTCGCCGACCGGAACGAGATCGATCGCTTCCATCTGGTCGCCGGCCGTCTGCCGAATGAAGTCCCAGACGGCGGGCATCGAGGCGAAGACAGTGAAGTCGGCGGACTCGTCCCCCTGGTCACCGTTTTGCGGATCGTCACCGAGACAGCCCGCAAGACCGGCCCCGAGCGTTGCTCCAGTTACGGCGACGAACGTTCTACGCGAGACGATACGAGAGTTGGATTCGTTCGAATCGACTGTCATCACTCCCGGGTTTTCGAAACCCGTACTTATTATTTCCCTAGGCGAATACAATAGTTAGATAGATCTAATCTATGTTGTCGGACGAACGCCGATCCGTCGAGCGACACGTGTCGGGAGGGGAACGGGATTCTCTCCCGCGGTCGGAACGACTGTAACGAGGTCGACCGCCGAAACCTCCTCGACGACGAGTCGAGTACCGGGCCCGATTCCGTGGTCGGACAGGTACTCCCGGATGTCCGGGTCCCGATGGGGAACCTGTTCGACGACGAGCCTCTCACCGGGATCGTACGTCGTCAATGGGTCGTACGGGCTTTCTTCCGGGAGTCGAAACTCGGAGTCCGGGATCGGATCGCCGTGCGGGTCCGTCGTCGGATGGCCCAGAAACTCCGCGAGTCTGGCGACGAACTCGTCGCTGACGTGGTGCTCGAGTCGGTCGGCCTCGTCGTGGACGTCCGCCCACGGAACGTCGAGGTGCTCGGCGAGGAACGTCTCCAGCAGTCGGTGGTTCCGCACCAGTCGGAGGACGACCCGTTCGCCCTGGTCGGTCAATTCGACGCCCTCGTAGGGCGTATACTCCACGAGGTCGCGCTCGTCTAACGTATCGACCATGCTCGAGACGGTCGGCGAGGTCACGCCGACGGCGTCGCTGATTTCGGCGGTACGGACCGGCTCTCCGTGATCGTTCTCGAGGTGGTAAATCGCTTTGAGATAGTCCTCTGCGACCGGACTGAGATCCATCAACAGCCGGTTCACGATGGCTTCCCTAATATATTGTCCTATGAAAAGAAGGCTTTAGACTAGTCTAAATAGGTGCGGGCGATGGCTGTCACTGACTCGAAAATTGCGTACCGTTTTTCGCTGGAGATTCTGCTGACCTCCCGCTGGCGACACGACTCGAAACCTTCTCCCGACCGGTCCGTCTACGACCCATATGCTCACCTTCATCGGTCTCGGGCTCTACGACGAACGATCGATCACCGTCGAGGGCCAGGAGGCACTCCGGAACGCCGACCGTGCCTACGCCGAGTTCTACACCAGTAAACTCATCGGGACGACGATCGAGGACCTCGAGGCCCACCACGACCTCGAGATCGAGGTCCGCGACCGCGCGGGCGTCGAACAGGAACCCGACGATATGCTCGAGGCGGCTGAAGAGGAGGACGTTGCCTTCCTGACTGCGGGCGATACGATGATCTCGACGACCCACGTCGATCTTCGCCTGCGCGCTCACGAACGCGGGATCGAGACCCACGTGATCCACGGCGTCACCGCCCAGACCGCCACGAGTTCGCTGACGGGGCTGCAGAACTACCGGTTCGGCAAGGCGACGACGCTGCCGTTTCCCTACGCGCACGGTGCCGACGGTCTCCCAGCGAGCGTAACCGAGACGATCGACGCGAATCGTGCGGACGGCCTGCACACGGTCGTCTACCTCGACATCAAGGTGGGCCACGAGCGTACCGAGGAAGACGAGTACATGACCGCCGACGTCGGCGCTGAACTGCTCGCTGAAGAGTACCCCGACCTCGTCGGCGTCGTCGTCGCCCGCGCGGGCAGCCCCGACCCACAGGTCGAGGCTGGCACGATGACCGACCTCGCCGACCGAGAGTTCGGCGATCCGCTGCACCTGCTCGTCGTCCCCGGCGAGTGTCACCTCCTCGAGGCCGACGCGCTGGTCGAACTCGCAGGTGTGGACCGGGAGATGCTCGAGATCGCCTGAGGGATGGTTCGAGATCGGATAGTCGTCCACAGGTATTTACGACGGTTCTTCGAATCGTCGACCCGATGGACGAAGAGTTTCGACCGCTCGGTGGTACCGCTCTCGGAATTCTGCTGCTGGTGATTCTGGTCTACGCCGTCCTGACCGCGAACATCTTTCTCGGGCTGCTCGTAATAGTCGTGGTCGTATTCGGCGCGGTTTTTCTCCACCTCCTCTATCGGTTCGTCGTTGCCGTTGAAGAGATCGCTGCCAAGATGTAATGTATTGATGAGACGTGATTGCTGGATAATTCGTCCTGCTACAAACGCTCCCGATCGAGCGAGGTAGAAGGAGACCTGAGGAAGATACGCAGACATTGCTATCGTGGCAACGAGGAATAGCCACGTCCTCCCCAGCCGATTGCGGTCCTCGCGCCTGATCGCGGCGCTTCACGCCGCGATCAGGCGCGACGGTCCTCATCCCTCGCACGCAATCGTCGGCCGCCCTAAAGAGCGGCCGACAGCGCGCGCCACCGCACGCCAAGGACGACGGACAGCAGTTCGACCGAACCGGTTCGCATCGAGCCGTCGGGACCTACTCACTCGAGCACGCCCTCGAGTTCTCCCATAAACTCACTCGGCACCTCGAGGTGTGGCGTGTGCCCCACATTGCTGAAGACGACTTCCTCGAACTCGCCGCCGGCGTCCGCGTACTCCTCGAGGACGGCACGGGTCTGGTCGACCATCGGCTGTGGCGGGAAGACGTCTTCTCCGGGCCAGTCGGGGAGTTGCCCCATCCGACCGAGCGTTCCGAGGTCGAACAGCGACTCGTTGGAGACGATCTGGTCGGAGTCGCCGCGGATCCACAGGACGGGCGGCTTTTCGTCCGGATCGATGTCCGTGATCCCAGAGAGGTCACAGTACTTCGGTGCAATCGCGTTGTTCACACCCGTCTCACCGGGTGCGACGCCTGGCCAGTTTTCGCTCTCTGCGGCCGATCCGGGGTAGTTCTCGTCGCCGGTGGCCGTATCGAGCATCCCTGTCAGGTACGACTCCTCGCGTTCCTCGTCGAACTCGTGGGTCGGATCGACGTAGTAGGTCCGCAGGATCTTCCGTGGGCTGGCTTCGCCCTCTTCTCCTCGGTCGCGGTTCGTGAGTCCGGCGACGAACTCGTCGTTACCGGTCCCACCGCCGGAGCCGGCGTAGTCGTCGAAACACGGTGTCCCCTCGAGGTCTTTCGTCCCGCCGAATCCGTACGGTGAGAGCGGGTTGACGAGCACGAGCGTGGAGACGCGCTCGGGGTTCTCGAGCGCGTACCGCATCGCAGCCCCGCCGCCGTTCGACCAGCCGACGAGTGTTACGGGCGTCTCGAGGCCGAGTTCGTCGAACAGCGCCTCGAGGTCGCCTGCGAAGTCACCGAGACCGTTCGTCGCGTCGACCGGCTTCGTCTCGCTGTCGCCGTACCCTCGGAGGTCGGGAGCGATAGCGTAGTGGCTCTCCGGCAGGTCGGTCAGTCGGTCCTCGAAGAAACGGGAGGAGGAGACGTTGCCGTGGAGGAAAACGACCGGGTCGCCGTCGGCGTCGGGATCGGCCGACTCGAGGAGGTGGGTCTCGAGGCGGTCGGTCTCGATCGTACGTGACTGGACGCCGGCGAGGGTATCGTCTCGAGTCATGGCCGGCGATACCACGGCCCCCCTGATAACGTTCAGCCGTAACTCGAATTTGCGAGAGGGCGGGCCCGCTACAGTCGGTCGACGATCGCTTCGGTCACGTCGTCGGTCGAGGCGTCACCACCGAGGTCGGGCGTGCGTGGCCCCTCCTCGAGCGTCGTCTCGACGGCCTCGCGAATCGCTGCACCGTCCTCGTCGTAGCCGAGGTACTCGACGAGCATGGCTGCCGAGATGATCGCCGCGGCAGGGTTGGCGACGCCCTCGCCGGCGATGTCGGGCGCGGTTCCGTGGACGGGTTCGAACAGCCCGCGGTCGGGACCGACGTTCGCGGAGGGAAGCAGGCCGAGGCCGCCGACGAGCCCCGCTGCGAGGTCCGAGAGCACGTCACCCGCGAGGTTCGGACAGACGACCACGTCGAAATTGTCGGGCTCGAGACAGACGTGCGTCGCGAACGCGTCCATCAGTACCTCGTCGGTCTCGACGCCGTTCTCGTCGGCGACGTCTGCGACGGTGTCTCGGAAGAGGCCGTCCGTCTCCCGCATCACGTTCGCCTTGTGGACGGTCGTGAAGCCGTCGTAGTCGTTGTCCTCGACGTACTCGCAGGCGAACTCCGCGAGTTGCCGAGAGGCCGACTCCGTGACGACGCGGGTCAGCGTCGCGACGTCGTCGGTCAGGCGGTCCTCGTGGCCCGAGTAGACGCCCTCGGTGTTCTCCCGCAAAAAGACCAGATTAGTCTCTGGGCGTACGGCGTCGATCCCCGGATACGCCTTCGCGGGACGAACGTTGACGAACGAGTCGACGGCCTCCCGAAGTGGGAGAATCACGTCCGCGGCCGTCTCACCGGCGGCACCGAACAGCGTCGCGTCGGCCGACGCCGCGAGTTCGTAGGTCTCGTCGGGCAACGCCTCGCCCGTCTCCTCCTGTACTGCGTCGCCCGCGTCACCCTCGCGGAACTCGAAGTCGATCTCGAGCGTTTCGAGCACCTCGACGGCTGCTGGCGTGACCTCCTGTCCGATTCCGTCGCCCGGGATGACGGCGATCTCGTGAGTCATACACACCCATCGATCCGGGGGCGAAAAGAGGGTATCGATGTCGACCACCGCGGGCCGCGAACGCGGCGATCGACTGACGGTGTCCCCCGGTGGACGACCCGTATCTCCGTTCGAAAATGATGAATATCACCGATCGGTGTATTCCATACCTCGAAGTAGTTACTATCCATAGCACGTTCTATGAGTTCGAATTCCCGAACCCGGGTCGACGAAGTGATGCCGACGCCGCTCGAGACGATATCGAAGACACGACGGTCCAAGACGCTGCGCGACGGGTGCCTGACGAGGAACTCAGCGCGCTAGTCGTGACGACCCATCTGCCCTCGATCATCACCAGCACGGACGTGATCTCGGTCGCCGCCGACGGACGCAACGCCGGCGACGTGCCCGTAACCGACGTGATGACCGAGTCGGTCGAAACCGTCCCCTAGGACATCTCCCTCCAGGAAATCGCCGCGATGATGCCCACCTTCGGGATCACACACCTTCCCGTCGTCGACGGAGACGACGAATACGTGGGAATGGTCTCCTCGACGGACGTCACGGCACAGCTATCGTAGGACAGGGTGCCCACCGGGTCTGTGCAGTGGACAAAACACTCGCATACGACCGCGGAAATTACCGCCCTCAAATACACTGGGTGTCCGGTATTCGTAATCGACGTACCCACGAACCGCCGGAAAGGGGCACGTACGAATCGCGAAGTCGATCACACGATCGATCGGAGTGTGCGGGCTGCGGAGCCGCTGATGACACCCAGGAGTCCGAACAGCAACGCGAGCAAACAACTGAGCGCGAGTGACATCACCATATTCTCCATCGTCGATGCGTACGGATCCCAAAACGGCCGCGTCTGTGGGCCAATGAATGCCGCACCGAGAAGCATTCCGGTGAAGACCCCGCGTCGCATGAACATGGTCACTGCCGGGGCAAGGAGTGCTAGGAGTGCAGGTACGCCGAACCAGACAAACAGAGCGAACTCACCGGGAAACGCAACTCTGCTCTGGACGAAGCTGTTGAACGCGAGCCAGCCAGTACCGAGTCCCACTCCGACAAGAACGAGTAGTGCGAGTCGCACTGGCTCGAGGGGTTTTTCGCCTCGGAATGCCGTTCGAACGCGCGTAGGAACGCTCATACGATTCAATCCATTCGAAACTATATATTCCTGACCTTAATAATAAGAAGGACCTAATTAGCAGAAGAATTTATTTGAATTAATGAAATTCGCCAATGTATATGACGGAGAAAACATCTCGGCGAGGATTCGGCATCGGACTCCTCTGTTCAATCGCGTTTGTCAAACCTTCGGTTGCAAGCAGTGATGATCGAAGTGCTGTTCAGAAGGAATTACAAAACGTGTATGCGGAGTACAATGTCTCGAACAGTCGTATTCGGTTTGCAAGGCGTGAGCTCCCTCACTTCTTAGAAGGGACCGAGTTAGCTGCGCCGGACGAACGCATTCTGGCTGCTCCTGATCGAACCTACATTCCAGAAAACGCCAACTACGATACGTTCCTTTCCAGCGATGACGAAGAGCGGATCGTGGAGCGAGCAGCCCAACGTTATCAGCGAAAGTACGGTGTTGATCCTCGTGACCCGGCGATGACGCGGATAGGGGATCTTTTTGTCCCGGATGAATTCCTCGAGGATCTGTACGAAGAGGTCGTTCACAGCCAACAGAGTGTACCATCGACGATAGATATTGAAACACTGACTGGCAATTCGACCGACGAGCTCAGACGGCAGTATCAGGAACACGCGGCTGATGCAGGCATGTGCGAGTGCTGCAACAGTAATACGATTGGAATCCAGAGTCGACGGCCACCCGGTGTTTCGAGTACGACGCCGACCGCCGAGGACTCGGAACTGATTCTCCACCGGTACTTACCGCCGTTCGGTCACGACCAGTATCCGTCCGAAGGAACGTTAAGCGATACGCAGGAAGCGTTCGGCCGATTTGAGGACGACGAGCTGGATAACCTCAATAGTTCGGTCAACACAACAGTCACCACACACTATGGGGACTACGACCCACCCGAAACCGATTCCTCATCAACCCAGCTTGATGAGTTCGCTGACTACGCTCACGACGCCGAGATGCAGATTCGAAAAACACGCTCGCAACGCTGTGGGTCGAAGAGATGAACAACAGAGGAAGAGCTCGACTCCCTGGGTTCTACTCGGTGAATGCCATTGATAGCACGGCGTGGTACAATCCGCCGCAAGCCTGGTCAAAGACGACGCTGCTCCAACATGAGATTGGACATAACTTCGGGTGCTACAAAAGTACCACCGTGGGTCACGACGAAGACCAGGCACACCACTCTTCGTATAGCACGACTAGCTGTGTTATGCATTATGTGACACAAAAGGTCACAGATAGTTTTTGCTCCCACTGTGATGAAACCGTCGCTGACGGGATCGAAGGTAACAATTAGGATCGATCGGGACCCACTGTGTCGATGACAGTTGGCTAAATATATAGTAACCAGCAAAAGTCATTGTACACATCTTTCCGATCCACCGGCCCAAAATCGGCGACTGCCGCTTCTGGGGCGTCTCGCTGTGAGGGTGTGTAAATCATTTCACACTATAGCCGTTTGATGAGTTCGACACGACGAGCGATCATAGCGTGAGAAGATGATTGAGTCCCTTCGGACGGATCACGACTGGACTTCCGGATCGGTGTGATCCAGTGTCGTCTCAGTGTGCGGTGAAACCAATCGATGGATTCGACTTCTAGACCCGCTCGTCCTCGACGTACAGTAGTTCCTCGGCCTTCTTTCGTACTTCGCCGACGTTGGACTTCATCAGCGCCGACGTGTCCCAGACGCCCTCGACGAGCGCCTTGCGCTGGGCGTCGTCGAGCCCCTCGAGTACCTCGACCGCTGCGGGCGTAATCTCCTGTCCGATTCCGTCGCCCGGGATAACGGCGATCTCGGAGTCATACCCACCCATCGATCCAGGGGCGAAAAGAGGGTATCGATACCGTCAGTTCTGCGGTTCCCGCACCATCCTCGAGTCGACGATCAGTCCCGCCGATCGACCCGCATCGCGAGCAGCGTGAACGCTGCCAGCGCGATCACTGCCGCCGCCGGCCCGAAGCCGGGAATCGGTAACAACGGCTCGGAGAGGACGACCGTCACCGACTCGGTCGCCTCGCTCTCGATCGGTTCGCTCTCGACGGCGGTCGACGCGAACTCCGGTGCCGAGGCTTCGACCGTGTAGGGTTCGCCCGTTCCGGGGATCACTACTGTCAGCTGTCCGCTTTCGTCGGTCAAATTGGCCGCTTCGTAGGATTCCCCGTCGCCGCGCTCGAGTACGACCGAGGCGTTCTCGATCGGATCGCCTTCTTCTTCGCTCTCGACTGTGACCTCGAGCGTCGCGTCACCCGTCATCGCGACCGTCCTCGTCGCCGCGTCGTCCTCGACTGCCACCCGTCGTGTTTCGTCCTCGTAGCCGTCCGAACTGGCCTCGAGCGTATAGTGCTCGTCCGTCGGCACGTCGCTGACGACGTAGGTCCCGTTCTCGAGGGTCGTTCCGGGGTAGATTCCGCGACTGCCGTTCAGGGAAACCGTCCCGTCTTCGATCCCCGCGTCGAAGTGAGTGTCCCTGAGCGTGACCTCGAGTTCACCGTCACCGGCCGCGACGACGTCGATCATGACTCGCTCGTCGGTGGGGACGAACGCCGTCTCCTCGATCGTCTCGTATCCTTCCTTCGCCACGACGACGGTGTACTCCTCGTCGCCCGCGAGTCCGAAGCGGTCGAACGTGCCGTCCTCGTCGGTCTCGATCTCGGCGACCGTTCCGTCCTCGGCGACGATCTCGACGGTCGCCTCCGCGAGCGGTTCCTCGGTCACCGCGTCGTTGACGGTGCCCTCGACGCTCGAGTGATCGCCGACTGCATCGATGGCTGCGCGCGTGTCGATGATCCCGTGGCCGTACCGGGTATCGGGTTCGTCGGGTTCGCCGTCGGGCTTCCAGGCGGTCTCCCGGAGCGCGCGCTGGATCTCGTCGGGAGTCAACTCCTCGTCGGTCGCGGACTGCATCAGCGCGACCGTTCCCGCGACGTGTGGCGTGGCCTTGCTGGTCCCGCTTCGGGACGCGTAGTCGCCGCCGGGAACCGGTCCCTTCACGCCGACGCCGGGCGCGACGACGTCGGGAGCGACGTACGAGTCGGGCCAGCTATCGAGCGCGTGGCGACCCCACGCGTCGGCAGTGTCGATCTCCTCGCCCGCGGAGAAGCCGATGACCGAGTCGGTCTTGCTGCTCGCACCGACGCCGACCGCGTCGTAGACGTTCCCGGGCGCGATCGAGGTCCCTTCGCCGCCGTTCCCGACGCCGGCGACGACCACTGTGCCGGCGTCGTTGGCGTTCTCGACCGCTTGCACCATGCTCGGAAGGTAGTCGTCCCAGCCGAAACTCGTGCTGATCACGTCCGCATCCTGGTCGATCGCCCACTCGATCCCCTCGAGGACGGTCGACTGGCGGCCGCGACACTCCTCGTCGCAGTCGGTGATGACCGCGCCGTGGACGAGGGTCGCCTCCGGTGCGACCCCGATCTGGGTCCCGCTCGCGTTGCCACCAGCGACGATTCCAGAGACGTGCGTGCCGTGACTGTCGTAATCGACCGGTTCGTCGGAGGGAGTGCTCGAGAAGTCCTTCCAGCCCTCGACCTCGAGATCGGGGTGATCGCCGTCGACGCCCGAGTCGAGGACGACGACGGTCGCGCCCTCGCCGCGCGTGTCGAACTCGTCCCACGCCTGCGGGACGTTGATCGTCTCGAGTCCCTCGGTGTACTCCTCGCCGGCGTCGGCGGTCGCTGCCGTCGTCGCGCCGTCGACCGTTCCACTCGAGGCGACGACCTCGGTATCGGCGTACAGGCCGGACACGCCGTCGATCGTCGCCAGCTCCGTGACGTCCGCCCGCTCGCGGTCCACCGTCACGACCGCCGCGTTGGTGATCCAGAATCCGCGTTCGAACGTGACTCCGGACGTCTCGCTCGCGTGCCGCTCGAGTGGTTCCTGGCTCGCGTTCGCGTGTGCCTGCCGCGTCTCGATCGCGGCCTCGCCGTCGGGGATCTCATCGCGCTCGAGGTCGTCGAACTGGACGACGACGCGTACCTCGCCGGTGGCGTTCTCGAGAGCGGGATCGATCGCCGGCTCCGTTCCGTCGGTCGCTCCAGTGGCCAAGTGAGGAGATTCGTCCGTGGCTGTGCCGGTAGCCGAGACGGACTCCGTGTCCGCCATCGCTCCAGCCGCCAGCGTGCCGCTCGAGGCGAGCAAAACGACGAGCGTCAGAACCAGTCCGATCCCCACCAGTCGCCACCCCGTCCGGAGATCAGTCGACCGACGAGACATTATCTGTCCCCAGACAGTCCGGCAGGTTAAACGTAGCTATCGAACGGGACAGCAGAGATAACGGGTCGAATATCGAACCGAACGAAAACGAATTCGACGTCGGTCGGAACGGACTACTCGGCTTCGGGGATCGCCGCGTCCTCGACGTACGGCAGTTCCTCGGCCTTGCTGCGGACTTCGCCGGCGTTGGACTTCATCAGCGCCGTCGTATCCCAGACGCCCTCGACGAGTGCCTTGCGCTGGGCGTCGTCGACGGTGACGTCGATGGTCCGATCACCGTACGTGACCGTCTCGGCTTCGACATCGATCTCGAGTTCTTCGTTCGGGTTCTCGTCGACCCAATCCTGCAGTTCCTCGATCGTCTCACTGTCGGCCGTCACGGTCGGGATGCCGAGCGCGAGGCAGTTCCCCGCGAAGATCTCGGCGAAGCTTTCGCCGATGATCGCGTCGATCCCCCAGCGCATCAGCGCCTGGGGCGCGTGTTCGCGGGAGGAGCCACAGCCGAAGTTGCTGTTGACGACCATCACCGACGAGTCCTGGAACCGGTCCTCGTTGAACGGATGCTCCTTGGGATCGTCGTTCTCGTCGAACCGCAGGTCGAAAAAGGCGAACTCGCCCAGGCCGTCGAACGTGACGACCTTCATAAAGCGCGCCGGGATGATCTGGTCGGTGTCGATATCGTTACCCCGGATCGGGATGCCCGAACCGGAGACGGAGTCGACTTCGGGAATCTCGACCTCGCTATCGGCACTCATACGGTGGTCACCTCCGCTTCCGGCAGTTCGCGAACGTCGGTCACTTCACCTTCGATCGCCGCCGCAGCGACCATCCGCGGGTTCATCAGGACGGTACGGCCGTCCTTCGATCCCTGCCGGCCGATGAAGTTCCGGTTCGAGGAGGAGGCACAGGCCTCGTCGCCCTCGAGCTGGTCCTCGTTCATGCCGAGACACATCGAACAGCCGGCGTTTCGCCACTCGAAGCCGGCTTCCTCGAAGGTGTCCTTGAGCCCTTCCTGTTCGGCTGTCTCCTGGACGCGCTGGCTGCCGGGGACGACCATCGCGCGGACGTCCTCGTGGACTTCGCGATCCTCGACGATCCGGGCCGCACGCCGCAGGTCGGGCAGTCGGGCGTTCGTACAGGAGCCGAGGAAGGCGACGTCGATCTCGTAGCCGTCCATCGTCTCACCGGGCTCGACACCCATGTGTTCCTGTGCGCGTCGCGCAGTGTCCTGCTTGTCCGCGGGCAAGTCTTCGGGTGCCGGAATCGGGTCCGTGATACCGATCCCCTGTCCGGGCGTCGTACCCCAGGTAACGGCGGGCTCGAGTTCGTTCGCGTCGATCGTCACGACATCGTCGTACTCGGCATCGTCGTCGCTCGCGATCGACTCCCAGTACGGTTTCAGTTCCTCGAACTTCTCGGGATTCTCCTGGAAGTAATCGGTCTCCTCGAGCCACTCGTAGGTGGTCTCGTCGGGGTTGACGTAGCCCGCGCGGGCACCACCCTCGATAGACATGTTACAGATCGACATCCGGCCCTCCATTCCGAGGTTTTCGATCGCTTCGCCGGCGTACTCGTAGACGTAGCCGACGCCACCCTCGGTACCGAGGCGGCGGATGATCTCGAGGATAACGTCTTTCGCCTCGACGCCCTCGCCGAGTTCGCCGTCGACCTGGATCTTCCGGACCTTCTGTTTCTCCATGGCGACGGTGCCCGTCGCGAGCACGTCCCGAATCTGGCTCGTGCCGATCCCGAACGCGAGCGCGCCGAACGCGCCGTGAGTCGAGGTGTGACTGTCGCCACAGACGATCGTCTTGCCAGGCTGGGTCAGCCCCTGCTCCGGGCCGATGACGTGGACGATGCCCTGATCGCCGCTATCTGGGTCCGAGAACTCGATGCCCGCCTCGCGGACGTTCTCCTCGAGTTCGGCCATCATCTCCTCGGCGGCGTCTTCCTCGTAGGGTCGGGACTGATCGGCCGTCGGGACGATGTGGTCGACCGTCGCGTGAGTGAGTTCGGGGTAGGCGACCTCGAGATCACGCTCTCTGAGCATGCCGAACGCCTGCGGGCTGGTCACCTCGTGGATGAGGTGGAGTCCGATGAACAGCTGGTCCTGTCCGGTCGGCAGCGTCGTCACCTTGTGGCGGTCCCACACCTTGTCGTATAGGGTTCCCTCGCTCATTCCTCTACAACTTCCTCGTGTTCACGACCGCGTTCGAAGACGTCGTTCGCGTCGTCGGCGTCGTGTGGCGGCGTATGCTCGACGTCCTCCATCGTTTCGTTCCCGTTCGATCGTCCGTTCCTTTCGGCGTCAGTCGTTTCTCCCCCGTCGGTCACGGGCGTCGGCCCGCGGCTGAACAGCTGTCCGACCGTCCGGCCGGTGTAGGGGTTGGTGTGACTGACTTCGCCCATCGCGTCTGTATTGGTCTCGTTTTCGCTCATTGGTTTGCGTTGGTGTATTCTGGTGGTGCGTTAGTCGTCCGCCGGCACCTCGGCGTCTTCCGGTTCCGCTTCCTCGGCCCACGCGAACAGGTCGCGGAGTCGCTCCCCGACCTCCTCGATCTCGTGATTCTTCTCGGCTTCCCGGAGCTGCCCGTAGCTCGGGCGTCCGGCCTGATTCTCGAGGATCCACTCGCGCGTAAACTCGCCGTTCTGGACCTCCTCGAGGACTTCTTCCATGTTCTCGCGAACGCTCTCGTCGACGATACGCTCACCGCGAGTGAGACCGCCGTACTCGGCCGTATCCGAGACGGAATTCCACATCTCCATGTTTCCGCCTTCGTACATCAGATCGACGATGAGTTTGAGCTCGTTCAGGCACTCGAAGTAGGCGATTTCGGGCGAGTAGCCAGCATCGACGAGCGTCTCGTAGCCGTGCTTGACCAGCGCGGTGACGCCGCCACAGAGCACTGCCTGCTCGCCGAAGAGGTCGGACTCGACTTCCTCCTGGAACGTCGTCTCGATGACGCCCGCCCGAGTGCAACCGATCCCCTTCGCGTACGCGAGCGCGCGTTCGTGAGCGTCGCCGGTCGTGTCCCGGTAGACTGCCAGCAGACCGGGCGTCCCCTCGTCGTTCTCGTAGTTGCGCCGCACGAGGTGACCCGGACTCTTCGGTGCGACCATCGTCACGTCGACGTCCTCGGGCGGTTCGATCTGGTCGTAGTGGATGTTCAGCCCGTGGGCGAACTGCAGCGTGTCACCCGCCTCGAGGTTGGGTTCGATCGCGTTCTCGTAGACCGCGGCCTGGACGGTGTCGGGGACGAGCACGGAGACGTACGTCGCCTGCGCGACGGCGTCTGCGGGCGTCGCCACCTCGAGACCGTCGGCTTCGGCAGCCGAGCGAGACGAGGAGTTCTCGCGCAGGCCGACGACCACGTCCACGCCGCTTTCGTTCAGGTTCAGCGCGTGGGCGTGGCCCTGGCTCCCGTAGCCGAGCACGGCCACGGTCTCGTCGTCGAGCGTCGATACGTCTGCGTCGTCGTCGTAGTAGATGTCGGTGGTGAATTCGTCAGTCATCGTCTGCGTTGGTGTAGGTGTGGTGGTTCGCCTCGTCAGCGGTCGATACGCGTGCCTCTGCGGGCGTCGGGCCAGCGGTCTCGTCGGTTCCGCGGGCCAGCGCCGTCGTCCCGGTCCGGTCGATCTCCCGGATGCCGAACTGTTCGAAGGTCTCGATCGCGGCCTCGATCTTCTGGCGCGCGCCCGTGACCTCGAACGTCGCCGTCTCCGGACTCGAGTCGACAGTCTTCGCGTCGTACATGTCGGCGACGGCGTTGACCGCAGCGGGGTCGTGGGCGTCGACCTTGATCAGTGCGAGTTCGCGGGACATTGCGTCGGGATCGAGTTCTCGCACCGAGACGACCGGGATCAGCTTCCGCAGCTGTTTCTTGACCTGGTCGATCCCGGGGTCGGGTTCCTCGACGACGAGGGTGATCCGGGCGCGGTCTTCGTCCTCCGTGGGGCCGACCGTCAGGCTCTCGATGTTGAACTGCCGTCTCGAGAACAGCCCCGAGACTTCGGCGAGCACGCCGGGTTCGTGTTCGACCAGCGCCGAGATGACGGTCCGTCGGGGCTCGTGGGTCGCCTCGATTTCGGGGTCGACGCGGATGCCCTGTTCGTTCCGTCGGCCGCTCGGCATCTCTCGCTCGTCGGGTGCCGGGCCGTCGAGTCCGCCGGTCATAGCTGATCCTCCGTCAGTGCGAATCGGGCGTTGTCGCCGCCGCTTGGCACCATCGGGTAGACGTTCGCCTGGGGATCGATGTGGACGTCGATCACCGAGGGGCCGTCGTACTCGAGTGCGGCCTCGATGGTGTCGGCGACCTCGTCGTACTCGTCGATCCGGAAGCCTTGCGCGCCGAACGCTTCGGCGAGTTTGTCGAACTCCGGCATCCAGTTGTACTCCGAGGCGGCGTGTCGGCCTTCGAAGAAGGCGTCCTGCCACTGCCGGACCATGCCGATGTACTCGTTGTTGAGCACGGCGACCGTGATATCGAGGTTCTCGCGGACGGCCACGGACAGCCCCTGCATCGTCATCAGGAACGAGCCGTCGCCGTCGACACAGACCACTTCCTGGTCGTCGTCGGCCGCGAGTCGCGCGCCGATCGCCGCCGGCAGACCGTACCCCATCGTCCCGAGTCCGTGACTCGAGACCCACGTCCGGGGCTCGGTGAAGGTCCAGTACTGGCAGGCCCACATCTGATGTTGGCCGACGCCGGTGGTGACGATTGCGCGGTCGCTCGTGGCCTCGTCGAGTGCTTCGACGACGAACTCCGGCTGGACGGGTTCGTCCTCGGGCGCGTCGTAGGCCATCGAATAGTCGGACTTCCACTGCTGGCACTGGGCGCGCCACTTCGTCGCCTCGGGCGAGGCGTCGACGGCCTCGGCCAACTGGGAGACGACGGTGTCGGCGTCGCCGATCAGCGGGTAGTCCGCGTGGATGTTCTTCGAGATTTCGGCGGGGTCGATGTCGACGTGGACGACCTCCGCGTCGGGCGCGAAGGTTTCGATCCCGCCCGTGAGTCGGTCGTCGAACCGGGTACCGACTGCGATCAGCGTATCGCAGTTCGAGATGGCCAGGTTCGCGTAGCCGGTGCCGTGCATCCCCGCCATCTCCATCGAGAGTTCGTGATCTTCGGGGAACGATCCGAGGCCGGGCATCGTCGTGACGACCGGGATCTCGTGTTCCATCGCGAACTCTCGGCAGGTCTCGCTGGCCTCGGCCTTGATGACGCCGCCGCCCAGCAGCATGGCGGGACGGCTGGCGTTCTCGATTCGCTCGGCCGCAGCCTCGACGATCTCCGGATCCGCCCGTTCCTGGTACTCGTAGGTGTCGGGCGTCTCGGGTTCGCCGGGTTCGCTCTCGGTCTCGGCGTTCGTGACGTCTTTCGGCAGGTCGACCAGCGTCGGGCCGGGTCGACCCTCGTTCGCGAGCGCGAACGCCTGACCGACGTCGTCGCCGACCCGCTCGGGGTCGGCCGCGAACGTGTTCTCCTTCGTGACCGGCGTCGTGACGCCAGTGGTGTCGGTCTCCTGGAACGCGTCGTTCCCGACGAACGCCGTCGGCACCTGGCCGGTCAGTGCGATCATCGGATCCGAATCCATGTCCGCGTCCGCGAGCCCGGTCACGAGGTTCGTCGCGCCCGGACCGGACGTGGCCAGACAGACGCCGGGTTCGCCCGAGACGATGCCGTAGGCGTCGGCCGCGTGGGACGCACCCTGTTCGTGTGCCATCGTCACGTGGCGGATGTCCGAGTCGTACAGCGCGTCGTAGACGGGCATGATCGCTCCGCCCTGGACGCCGAAGGCGTACTCGACGCCCGCGTTCTCGAGCGCGCGGACGACGGCTTCGGCACCCGTGGTTACTGGGGTGGGTTCGGACGCTCCGTCTCCCACCTCCTCGGCGGGTTCGTCCTGTTCGTCGTACTGTTCTTCCGGTGGCGTGACTTTCGCTGCGCGTTCGCTCATCGAGTATCTCCCGCGTTCTCGCGGCGATCCGCGTTCGTTGCTGTTTGTGTCATCTGCTGGATTGCTGGTCGCTCTGAAAACGATGCGAAACCGGGGTCAGTGCGGAGTAAGAGGTAAGGGGCTAGTACGCCCCTACAATACGGATCGCGGCGAACGCGCTGCTGTCGTCCCGACTGCGAGCCGACAGGGAAGCGCGCGACGTCATTACTGAACGGATACGCACCTCGAGGGACATAACTGTTGCGAGGGGGGCAACGTTCGCGGCCGATCGACGGGCGCGTTCGCGACAGCCGCTGCTCGCGGCCGGTGGCTAACGGAGGTGACATTCCTTAGACTCGCACCTCCTCTTGCTCCTGCTGACGGTCGACGTCAGCCTCTTCTGCGAAGCGCTCTAAGTCGCTGACCGTGACGCGCTGTTTCTCGGCTCCGTAGTCTTTGACGCGGCGGGTGACCGCGCGTACCTGCTCGTCGGTGGGGTCGAACCCACACTCCTGCAGGCGTTCACGGACCGAGTGGGTCCCGGTGTGTTTCCCCATGACGAGTCGGCGCTGTGCACCGACCATCTCAGGGGTCATCACGCCGGGTTCGAAGGTGTCGGAGTTTTCGATGACGCCGGCGGCGTGGATGCCGCTCTCGTGGGAGAAGGCGTTGTCGCCGACGACGGGCTTGTTGCCCGGCGTGTCCATCCCGCTTTTCTCCTCGACGACCTCCGAGAGCTCGGTGATGCGGGTCGTGTCGATCCCCGTATCGGTCTGGTAGAGCGACTCGACTGCCATCACGTACTCCTCGTAGGCGGCGTTGCCGGCCCGCTCCCCGATGGAGTTGACCGAGACCTGTGCCTGGTCCGCGCCGGCCTCGATGCCGGCCAGTGCGTTGGCAGTGGCCAGCCCGAAGTCGTCGTGGGTGTGGACGTCGATCCGCGCGTCGGTGTGGGCCGTGACCTTCTCGATCAGGGCCCGGAACCGGCCGGGGGTGGCGACGCCACAGGTGTCGGGGATGTTGATCCAGTCGACACCCGCCTCCGTGACCGCTTCGATCACGTCGATGAGGAACTCCTCGTCGGTTCGCGTCGCGTCCATCGGCGAGAACATGCAGGTCGTTCCCGTCTCGACGACGCGTTCGACTGATTCGACTGCGCGCTCCCGGACTTCGTCTCGCGTGGCGTGCATCGAATCCTCGATCTGGACGTCACTGGTGGATACGAAGGTGTGTACCATCTCGACGCCCGAATCGAGCGCCGCGTCGATGTCCTTGTCGACGACGCGGGCCAACCCGCAGGTGGTCGTCGACGTCGAGGAAGCGATGTCACGAACGGCCTCGAACTCCGCGTCGGAGTTGACGGGGAACCCTGCTTCGATGACGTGGGTCCCCATCTCGTCCAAGATCGCGGCGATCTGCCGTTTGTCGTCGTACGAGAACGAAGTGCCGGGCGACTGTTCACCATCCCGGAGGGTGGTGTCGAAGACACGTGCTGACTCTATTTCGTCAGTGGAATCTAACGTGCCCTGGAAGAACTCGACCCCCCTGACTGGTGTCAGAGGACGGATCGTCTTGTGCAGACATTGTAGTCGAATCCCAGGCGGGAGGACGTATATAAATCTGGTGCTGAAAGCGGAATCGATCGATACGTTGTCATGGTATGGTGTCGCAATCGAAGAGGAAAACCGCACGACACCAACGACCTTATACAGATAATACGTGATGGTATCATATGAGTCCGGTTGGCGGCTGTCAGCGGTAAACGGGGTTTACCACCGAGTAATTGGGGGTCTCGAGCGGACGATCGCGCTGGCGCGCGCCCTCGAGTTGACGGATGGGCACCACGACGACAGTATCGGTCGGTAATCTGTGTGTTCGTCCAGAAAAGACGCCTCTCGTGATCAGTCGTCCATCGAACCGTCACTCGAGTGCATCCTGATGGGATTCGTACCGGCTGACGTACCGGTCTTCACAGGACGTACAGCAGAACGTCTTGACCTTGCCGCCGACCGTCGCGGTCACCCCGTCGCCGGTGACCTCCTTCCCACAGACCACACACTCGAGTGCGAAGCCGTCCGCCGAAACGCCGACCACGCGGTCGGATCGCGACAGCAGCGTGACGTCGTACCCCTCGAGATCCGCGAGGTCGAGTTCCGTCTCGAGCCACGACCGAACGTCGTTGCCCGCAAGCGTCGCCTGCACCAGTATCCGGCCGTCCATCCCCTCGTAAATGCCCTCGACACCTTCGAGGTCCGCCGCCGCTCTGTAGACGTCGTCGACGGCGGCCGGCGTCGGCTCGAGTTCGACCAGTGCGGCCGTCTCGCCCCGTAACTTCTCGCGGTCGACGTCGATCGTGAATCCCTGGATAACTCCCTGCTCCTCGAGCCGAGAGATGCGGTCCGAAACGGCGGGCGGCGTCAGGCCGACGTGGTCGGCGATCTCGCTGTACGGTCGGCGAGCGTCTTCGGTGAGGAGTTCGAGAATCTCGAGGTCCGTCTCGTCGAGGTCGCGCATACGAGTGGGTTCGTGTGGGAGCGAAAAGAGTGTGTCCCGTCTCGAGAGCGAGTACACCGGCTTCGGACGGGTTGCCTTTCGGTCGCTGTCTTCCCGTCGATCGTCCGTTTGGCCTGTGACCATTATAATATCCTATCCCAGTTCCTTAGCAGCATTTATTAATAAGGTGCATTGTGTTAGTAATATCGTGAACAGGGTAACGATAACGGACGACTCGATAATGTACGATCTCGCCGCCAACCCGTGGCTTGTAGCGACAGTGACGCTTATCGCCCTCTTCGTCGGCGGATCGGCTGGACTGGCAGGTGGCGGTCCGATCAGTCGCCAACTGGCGGTTGCCACACTGATCACAGTGGCCGTCGGCGGCGGCTCGTACTGGTTCCTCTGTCGGCTCACACTGACCGTGACCGGTGGGACCGGGACGTATCGAATCCCACGGCCCGCCCATCACCGTCCCAGAACCGAGCGGAGTGACGAGAGACGAGACGCAACCGACTCGACTACGACGAACGCCCGATGACGCTACCGAAACACGTCGACGTCGCAGTCGTCGGTGCGGGTGCGGCCGGTATCGGGACCGGTCTGGCCTTGTCGATGCTCGACCTCGAGACGGTAATCCTCGAGCGAGACGAGCTCGGGGCGTCGTTTCGCCGGTGGCCCGACGAGATGCGGTTCATCACGCCATCGTTCCCGAGCAACAGCTTCGGTCTGACTGATCTGAACGCGGTCACGCCGAACACCTCACCCGCAGTCACGCTCGAGCGAGAACACCCGAGTGGTGACGAGTACGCCGACTACCTCGAGGCGGTCGCCGAGTTCCACGAGTTGCCGGTCGAGACGGGCGTCGACGTGACCGGGATCCGACGTCGGAACGAGACGACTGCGACCTCGGCCGCTGAATCGACGGCGGAACCGGCCGTCGACGGCGGCACTGCACGCGAGGAGTCCGACGACGACAGCGGCTTCGTCCTCGAGACGAGCGAGGGCTCGATCCATAGCGAGTACGTCGTCTGGGCAACCGGACAGTTCGGTTCCCCGCGGACGGACGTCTTCCCGGGAGCAGACTCGTGTCTCCACACGAGCGACGTCCGGTCGTGGACCGACCACGCGTCGGCGAGCGACGAGGACGAGTTCCTGATCGTCGGGGGCTACGAAAGCGGCATCGACGCTGCCGTCGCGCTCGTCGAGGCCGGCTGTCGGGTGCGCGTTCTCGACCGCGGCGAGCCGTGGGCGACACGCGGTCCCGATCCGAGCGAGGTCCTGTCACCGTACACCCTCGAGCGCCTCGAGTCAGTCGCCGATACGGATCGCCTGCTCGTCGAGGGTGGTGCCGTCGTCGAGGAGGTCAGTCGCGGCGATGACAGTCAGTTCGAGATCCGTGCGCGTGCCGCCGACGGATACGAACTCGAAACGGGCGAATCACCGACCTACACCGTCCCGACGAAACCGATTCTCGCGACCGGCTTCGAACCGAATCTGGGCCCGGCCGACGATCACTTCCCTCGCGAAGAGGGGACGATCCAGTTGACCGATCGGGACGAATCGCCGACGATGCCGGGCCTGTTCCTCGCCGGTCCGGAGGTAACACACGAGGGAGTCAAGTTCTGCTTCATCTACAAGTTCAGGGCCAGGTTCCCCGTTATCGCCGAAACGATCGGGAATCGTCTGGGCGTCGAAACCGATCCGCTCGAGGTCTACCGGGAGCAGAACATGTACCTCGAGGACCTGTCGTGTTGCGAACCGGATATGTGTGACTGTTAGGAGAGCGTGAATGACGAGACAGACCGAACCTAACCAGACTGCAACGGGAGGCACCGATCGAGAGACAGTGGTCGTCGTCGGCAAGGAGAGCGTCGGCAAGTCCGAACTCGTCTCCTCGCTGACCGGCGACCGGCCGACGAGCGGGAACTTCCGCGGGACGACCGTTCGTAGCGAACGGTACGTGACGTCGTCCTACGAGTTCGTGGACACACCGGGGCTCGTCCTGGACCAGGACACCGAAGCCACCCGCGACGCGCTGGCACAGGTAGCCGACGATGAGACCGTGATGCTCGTCGTTCCGGCGACGGACGTCGACGAGGACCTCGAGGACCTGCTTCCGCTGGTCGAAGACCACCTCGGGATCGTCGTCGTCACGTTCTGGGACAAGGTCGAGGACACCGACGAGACCGGTCGCGCACTCGAGATGCTGAGCGCCGACCTCGGCGTGCCGATCGTGCCGGTCGACGCCCGCGACGTGGCCCGACCGATGACCGACGGCGGCACGGTGAGCGACGGCACCCCGTCCGGAGGGCGAGATGCCTACGCGCAGATTACGAACGCCCTCGAGCAGCCGGGTCCGTTTCCGGGACAGGCTAGACGACGCGTCGGAACGCGGATCGAGCCACCGAGGACGATCCTCGAGTGGCCCTATCTCGGCCCGCTGGTGAGCGCCCTCCTGTTGCTCGTCCCCGCGATGATCGCAGTCTGGTTCGCAAACACGCTCGCCGGCGAACTCGATCCGTTCGTCGCCGCGGCGTTCGATCCCGTGGTCGCGCGGGCGGCAACACTGCCGGAGCCGTTCGCGACCGTCCTGGCGAGCGAGTACGGTTTCCTCTCGATGGGGCCGTTCCTGTTCGTCTGGGCGGGCCCGACGATGCTCGTCTTCGCGGTCGTCCTCGGCGTCTACAAGAACACCGGGTTGATTACACGGATGACAGTCTCCCTGCACCCGACGATGCGACGGTTCGGACTCTCCGGAAGAGACCTCGTCCGCGTCGTCATGGGTTTTGGCTGTAACGTTCCGGCGGTGGTGAACACCCGGTCGTGTTCGGACTGCACCCGATGTACGACGATCTCCGCGATTTCGTTCGGGTCGGCCTGTTCCTACCAGTTCCCGGCTACTCTCGCCGTCTTCGCCGCCGTCGGGATGAGCTGGCTCGTTGGACCGTACCTGTTCGTACTCGCCGTGACGACGCTGCTCTACGTCGCCGTGATCGCGCCACCGGAAGCGCGCCAGTCGTCGATGATAATCGACCGGCGAACGTTTCTCCAGTGGCCGGATCCGAAAGCCGTCGCTCGCGAGGCCTGGAGCGCATTACGCGAATTCTTCGTGAAGGCGTTACCGATCTTCGCGCTCATCACGTTCGTCGCGGCGATACTCGATCGACTCGGCGTCATCGATTCGCTGGGATCGATCCTCGGGCCGGTGATGGGGCTGTTCAACCTGCCCGCCGACGTCGCGTTGACGGTCGTCCTCGCGTCGATCCGGAAGGACGGAATCGCCCTGCTGACCGCAGACGGCGGTGGCGCGACGGCTCTTTCCCCGCTACAGGTGCTCGTCGCCGTCTATCTGGCCGGTGTCTTGCTACCCTGTCTGGTGACGGCGTTTACGGTCGCTCGAGAGGTGTCGCCGAAGTGGGCACTGACGATGATGGCCCGACAGATGGCTGCCGCGATCGGCTTTGCCGTCCTGATCGCGTGGGGCGGAACGATGTTGATCGGCTGATGGTGGACGAATCACAGCAATTCGACACTCACGACGGTTACGACACTGGTTCGACGGACGGACGACACTCCGAGTGCGTGTGAGTACTTTATCCCCGTTCGTGGTAGCCCCGCCCGCAATGACGACCGACGAAATCACCGACCTGCTGACCGAGGCGTACCTCGACGAACTCGAGACCGTGATGAACTACATGACAAACGCCATCGTCCTCGATGGCATCCACGCCGAGGAGGTAAAGGAGAGCCTCGAGGAGGACATCCAGGAGGAACTCGAGCACGCTCGCATGCTCGGCCAGCGACTCAAGCAACTCGACGAGTCGCCACCTGGCTCGGAGGCATTCGAGGCACAGCAAGCGAATCTCCAGCCTCCCGAGGACACGACCGACGTCCGGTCGGTCATCGAGGGCGTCCTCGAGGCCGAAGAGGACGCGATCGAGACGTATCGGTCACTGGCGGCGGCCGCGGACGACGCGAACGATCCCGTCACGGAGGACGTGGCGGTGACGTTGCTGGTCGACGAGGAAGCCCATCGGACGGAGTTCCGCGGATTCCAGAAGGAGTTCCCGACGGACTAGGGGGGCGTTTGCGTTCTCAGTGGAGAGGAACGTTTTTCTCGTCGCGCTTCGAGGGAGCCCACATGAGCGACTTCGACCTCGATCTGCGGACGGTCGAGGAACACATCGACGACGAACTCGACCTCGAGGGCAGCATCGTTCTCGGCATTCTCGACGGAACGACGCCGGCCGACGAGTGGCTCGAGACGATCTCGAACGGAAACGTGCTCGTGCTCAACGTCGAAGGCGACGTCAACGAACTGGCGGCTGGTTTCGCCCGCGACGTCAAGGAAGCCGGCGGGAACCTGGTTCACTTCCGGGGATTTCTCATCGTAACGCCCCCTGGCGTAGACGTAGATACGGATCGACTCTAGGCCGTCAGGGACGGGGGTCCGCGTTCTGATTGCCGGACAGCGAAAAGAGGACAGGACGACGGAATCCAGCTGCTTCGCTCTCTCACTCCGAGACTGTCAGTTCGCCGTAATCGAACGATTCACCCATCTCGGAGAGGCTGTCGAGTTCGTCCTGTTCCTCACGGAGGGTCTTCTCGAGCAGGTCCGCCATCTCGTCCATCCCCATCTGGTCGGCCATCGGGATGAGGTTCCCGTAGGTCGCGATCTCGTAGTGCTCGCTCTTTTGCCCGGCGGCGATGTTGAACCGATCGATGGCCTCGTCGCTCGGGTCCTTGCTCATGAACTCCTCGTGCGCCTCGATCATCCCCTCGACGATCGGATCCTCCTCGGGTTCGGCGTCGGCGTCGAGTTCGTCGAACACCTGCTCGATGCGATCGATGTGCACCTCGGTCTCCTCGCGGTGTTCCGCGAATCCTGCCTTGAGTTCGTCACTCGAGGAGGTCTCCTCGAGTTCCTCGAGCGCCTCGAGGAGTTGCTGTTCGGTGTAGTAGGCGTGTTTCAGTCCGGATGCGAAGAGGTCTTCAGTGGAGTCGATGGTCATGGGTGATCCGTGTGGGCCGACAGTGGTTCTGTCGATAAATCGGGGGCCTGCACCTGAGCGGATGGATTCGATGGAGGTCTCGGACCTCAACGCTACGGATTCGCCGAAAATGTCCGCACGTGGCTACGGATTCGTCGCGAACGTCAGTACGTGACCGTCCGGATCTCGGACGACGACCCGCTCGTCTTCCACCTGATTGACCTGTGTGACGCGGTCGGAAACGGCCTCGAGCGCGGCCGTCGGCTCGCTGGTCTCGAACCCGAGGTCGACGTGGACGCCGCCGCGGGCGTCGGCGATCCCGAGGTGTGGTTCCCACAGTTCGAGCGCCATCGGCCCGTTCATCCGGACGCGAGTCCGATCTCCGCTGGTGTCGACCGTCTCGAACCCGAGTTCGGTGTAGAACGATTCGGCGCGCTCGAGATCCTCGACCTCGAGGACGACCTCGAAGATCCCGTCGATTCCCGGCCCCTCGACGTCCTGCTGGCCGAGTTCGACGCAGTTGCCGTCGGGATCGTACAGATACAGCGACTTCGCGGGGCCGAACTGGGCTTCGTCCAGATCGTACTCGTCCTCGAGTCGGCCCCACCAGTCGTCGTATTCGCCTGCGGGAATTGAGAACGCGAAGTGGGTGTGGAGGCCACCGCGAGGAACGCTGGTCGGTCGCCGAAGTACGAGATCGGTGTCGCCCGCAGCGAGGACACACTCGTTCTCGTCTTCGTCTCGAGCGGTCATCCTCAGTGTGTCCTCGTAGAACGTCCGTGCCGGTTCGAGGTACTTGACCTCGAGTCCGAGCCAGGCCAGCCGGGAGAGCATGTGCCTCCCTTCTCGGAGCGAGGTCAAAGAACCGTCGCCGAGAGACCGACCGGTTCTCCCGCGTTTATAGTCCCCAGGCGCGTATACAGACCCATGACCTTCCGAATCGACGAACGAGCGACAGACTTCCGCGAGATTGACCGCTTCGACGGCGGTGTCGGCTGGATCGCCCACCCCGACGAACGGATGCAACGTGCGAGCCACGCCCTCGCAGTCGACGACGAGGTCTGGGTGATCGACCCCGTCGACGCCGAAGGACTCGACGATCTGCTCGCCGAGTTCGGCGAGGTCGCCGGTGTCGTCGTTCTCCTCGACCGCCACACGCGCGACGCCGCGACCATCGCGGCCCGACACGACGTTCCGGTCTACCTGCCGTCGTTCTTCGAGGGCGTCGCCGAGAAACTCGAGGCGGACACGCCGATCGTCCGGTTCGAGGACGAACTCGCGGATACCGGTATCGTCTCGTACCCGCTCGTCGACAGCCGGTTCTGGCAGGAAGCCGTGCTGTACGACCGCGACCGACGGACGCTGGTGGTCCCCGAGTCGCTCGGAACGTCGGCGTACTTCCTGACCGGCAGCGAACAGCTCGGCGTCCACCCGATGCAGCGACTCCGTCCGCCTCGAAGCGCGCTCGGCGGACTATCCCCAGATCGCGTGCTCGTCGGTCACGGAGACGGGATTCTCGAGGGGGCGACCGCCACGCTCGCGGACGCCCTCGACGGCTCACGACGGCGTGCACCGTTCCTCTACGCCAAGACCGTCCGGTCGCTGCTCCCCATCTGAACTCCCCCGAGGATGACAGTGTAGGGGGATACATCTAACTACCGTCAGCGCCTACTACGACCGTGGTCTACATCACGCGTGCACTCGTCGACGTCTTGCTCGATCTCGCCAGCGACGCCGATCCGGATCGCCTGACGACGGGCGTCTCGATCACTCCTGCACGCGAACTCGAGGGCCGCGACGCCGACGCGATCCCGCCGGAGACCCCGGTCTTTACGGACTTCTTCCTCCCCGACCCTGGCAACGCCGTCAACGCCGTCTTCGGCGTCGACCTCTCGACGCCCGCTCGCCAGGCCCAGGGGCAGTTCGTCTCCCACCCCGTTCGCGAACTCGAGGTGACGAAGCGCGACGACCTCGCCGAGGTGATCTTCGTCGCCGTCCCACCCTGGTCCGACGCCGAGGACTCCTTCGGCGCGTTCGATCGGGCTGGGGAACGACAGCCGCTCGAGATCATCGAGGCACAGCCACCCGAGCAGTCGCTTTCGGAGTGATACCGAGCGGACGACGTTTTCGTTCGACGACGCCTCGAGAGGGAATTGAGAGATAGAATCAGTCGTAGGCCGCTCGAATCGGCAGTTTACGCCTCGTCGAACAACGCTGAGCAGACCTCAGCGAGCCTGACGAGGCGTAAGCCTCGTCAAACAGCGCAAATCGAAGATTTGCTGGCTCGACGAAGCTACGCTTCGTCGAAGAGTTCCTCGCCTTCGACCATGTGTTCCTCGACGACGTCGAGATCCAGCGTGACGCCCAGACCGGGCGCTTCGGGGATCTCGATGTAGCCGTCCTCGATGACGTCCTCCTCGACGAGGTCCTCCCACCAGCCGAGTTCGTAGGAGTGGTACTCGACGGCCAGCGAGTTCGGAATCGCCGCACCGACGTGGGCACTGCCCATCGTCGCGACCGGCGAGGCGACGTTGTGCATTGCAACGGGAACGTAGTACATGTCCGCTAGATCCGCAATCTTTCGGGTCTCGCGCATGCCGCCGACTTTTGGCATATCGGGCGCGATGATGTCGACCGCCTGCTCCTCGAGCAGTCGGCGCTGCCCGTGTTTGCGGTAGACGTTCTCGCCGACGGTGATCGGCGTCGTCGTCGACTGGGTAACCTCGCGCTGGACGTCGTGGTTCTCCGGCGGCACGGGGTCCTCGAGCCACCAGACGTCGTACTCCTCGAGGCGCTTCGCGAGTCGCTTCGCGGAGCCACCGGAGAACGTCCAGTGACAGTCGAAGGCGACGTCGGCGCGGGAGCCGACGCGTTCGGTGATCGCCTCGACGATGCTCGCTTTGTGTTCGATCTCGGGCCCCCGAAGGTGGCGGTTCGCGCGATCCTTCTCGTGGCCGGAGGGAACGTCGAGGTCGAATTTGAGGGCGTCGTAGCCGAGTTCCTCGACGACGCGTTCTGCTTCGTCGGCACAGGCGATCGGGTCGGCTTCCTCCTCGGTGTGACAGTCACAGTAGACGCGTACCTCGTCGCGGTATTTCCCGCCGAGAAGCTGGTATGCGGGTACCTCGAGGATCTTGCCCGCCAGGTCGTGCAGTGCGACCTCGATCCCCGAAATCGCTGTCACGGTAACGCCGCCGATCGAGCCCTCGCCGGACATCTTCTGGACGAGGTGTTCGGTCAGGCGATCGATGTCGAGTGGGTTCTCGCCCTCGAGGAAGGGTGCCATTCGCTCGATGAGTTCGGGTGCTCCGGCCCCCCAGTACGCCTCACCCGTGCCGACGATGCCGGCGTCGGTGTAGATCCGGACGAGCGTCCAGGGGAAGTTGCCGTCGACCATCGTCGTCTGGACGTCCGTGATCTCGACGTCCCGTCCGCCGCCACGCTCGCGTGTGACGTTCATCGTCTCCGCGGAGAGGTCCCGCATCGTATACTCCGCGTTCGGGTCGTGAAGATCCGTGTAATCGACTCCCATAGGAAAAATCATAACTCGAAAGCAAGTAATAGTTTCCATCACGTCCCGCTCGAGGGCGAGGACGGACTACAGCGAGGCGAACTCGACGGCCGTCTTCACGACGTCGTCGCCGGTCTCGAAGGCCTTCTGGTACTCTTCTATGCCGTAGACGCCGGTCACGAGGTCGTCGGTGAACCAGTCGGGAAGCTGTGTGAGGGTGTCGACGGCGGACTCGAAGTGGCCGCGATGGGAGTTGACGGTGCCGACCAGCGCCTTGTTGTGCAGGACCATCTCGCGGTGGAGTCGACCCCCGTCGACCTCGAACTCCCAGGGTTCCGGAACGCCGAGCAGGGCACCGACGCCGTTCGGGGCGAGCGCGTCGACGGTTTCGACGGCGTGTCTGGCGTACCCCGTGGCCTCGTAGACGAAGTCGACCGCCTCGTACGCGTCGGGAATCTCGGGGACCGGCGTCTCACGGGAGTCGATGTAGGTCGCACCCAGTTTCTCGACGGCGTCGATCGTCGGATCCGGCCGGTCGCGGCGACCGAGACAGTAGGTCCGGTCGAACTCGAGGACGTCCTCGAGCATCGCCAGCGTGAGCAGTCCGAGCGAGCCGTTGCCGAGCACCAACGCCGATTCTGGCTCCCAGTCGAACGCCGACCGGGAGGCGAAGGCGTGTTCGAACGCCTTCTCGGAGATACTGATCGGTTCGACGAGAAAGCCCAGTGACGCCAACTCCTCGGGAATCTCCACGAGGTACTCCGCCGGACTGGTGAAGTATTCCGCCATGAACCCGTGTTCGCCGACGATTCCGCGTTCGACGTACTCGCCGTCGGGCGCCATGTCGGGCTCGCCGCGCTCGAAGTAGTCGTTCGTGCCGACCGCTGTCGGCGACCGTCGGACGGTCGGGACGACGACTGCTCCTTCCTCGAGGGCCGTCCCGTTGGAGTCCTCGACGACGCCGACGGCTTCGTGTCCGAGTACGAGTCGGTCTTCACCGGCGGGCACTTCCCCGTGGTGTCCCGCGATAACTTCGTGGTCGGTTCCGTCGACGCCCACTCGTAGCGTTCGAACCAGGGCCTCGCCGGGCTCCGGTTCTGGCCGTGGCCGCTCGACGAGCGTCGGTTCGCCGGCCCCTGGTTCGACAGCGATCGCTTTCATAGCCGGGACAACGCACCCCACGAATAAAGGATTTACCGTATTCGTAGTAAATACTGAAACTGGCTGGAAACCGTCGTCACGGCTACCGAATTTCGAACTAACGGCGAAAACGAGAGGCCGATACGCGTCGAACGAACACCTATTCTCGTGCGTCGTCGACGGCCTCGACGAACGTCGCTGCACTCTCCCGAACCCGATCCATGTCGCCGTCGGCGATCGCCTCGTCGTCGACGATCGCACCGCCCGCACCGACGGCGAGCGCGCCCGCCTCGAGGTACTCGCCGGCGTTGCCCGCCGAAATCCCGCCGGTCGGAATCACGTCGACGTCCCCGAGTGGCCCCTTGATCGCGCCGATGTGTCCGGGTCCGACCGTCGACGCCGGGAACAGTTTGAGCAGGTCGGCGCCGGCCTCCATCGCGGTCACTGCCTCGGTCGGCGTCATGATCCCCGGCGCGGCGAGTACGTCGTGTCGGTTACAGGTTCGGACGACGTCGACCTCGAGGTGTGGCGAGACGACGAACTCCGCGCCTGCATCGATCATCGACTGTGCGGTCGCAGCGTCGAGGACGGTGCCAGCACCGACGACCGCGTCGGTGTCGGCCAGTTCCCGCGTGACGGCGGCCATCTTCTCTCTGGCGTATTTTCCGTCGGCCGTGATCTCGATCGCGGCGACGCCACCCTCGTGGATCGCTCGAGCGACGGGGACAATGTCGTCCTCGTCGACGCCACGGAGGACGGCGACGACGCCGCCCTCGGCAATGCGGTCGCGAACTGCTCGAACGTCGGTCATCGTACTCGGTACCTCCATTCGAGAGTGCGTGGATACGTACGATTGCTGCCAGTGATCCGTCGAGTCATTACGCTCGACGTTCTCCCCCTCGATCCATGAAGTTTACTCACAGAATAAAGCCTACTCCTCGAGCGGCCGGATCGTCACCGACTCGGCCTCGAAATCCTCGAGGAAGGCACCAGTGCCGCCGACGCTGTACCGGTCGCCGTCGACGTCGATCTCGAAGGCGTTCTCGATCGGAACCGTCGACGTGGCCGGTCGAACCAGGCTCTGGCGGACGTCGACGATCTCTCCCGAGAGCGTCGACGGGAGGTCGCGCTCGCCGACTGGTGTCCCCTCGACGGTCGCCTCGAGTCGAGTGTCGGCCGCCTGGTGGAGGGCGATCTGGAAGACGGCGTTCCGGAATCCCTCGTACGTTCCCGGGAGGTCGGCCGGCGGTGCGACGTACTGTTCTTCGGCAGTCGGCCAGTAGTTCGCCAGGAACGAACCGGTGAGGACGGGGACGAGCTGTTCCTGTGAGAGAGCGATCGCTCGCGTGTCGCTGGTCGAACTCGTGAGAATCTGGCTGGGTGCCAGCAGTCCGTGCTGGCGGTCGACCGTCAACATCGTGGGCACGAGCGCGTCCCACGTCCGGACCGTACTCGCCGTCCCCGCGACCGACGCCGCGTCGATCTGGTCCCCGTCGGCCGTCCCGACGAGCAACAGGACGAGGACGTCACGGTTGGCGGTCTCCTCGAGTGTAGACCGGACTTGTGGCAGGACCGACGCGGGCAGTGACAGCGTCACCTCGTCTCCTGCCCTCGCGAGTAACTCTTCGATTCGTTTGAGAACCGTCTGGCGGGACTTGATCACCTCGAACTGCTCGCCGGTTCGTTCGGTCGTCGTGTACCGCGACTGCAGTTCCGGCTCCATCTCCTCGACGCTGTGTGTGAGCCGTTCGACGACGGTCTCCGGATCGACCGGTCGAACGACCGTCGGCACCGCGTGGTCGTCGACCTCGACGAAGCCCCGTTCCTCGAGTTCCTCGCTGATGCTGTAGACGTAGCGTTTGGAGACGTCGGCGGCGTCGGCGATCGTGCTCGCTTTCGACTCCCCGTGATCTAGAATCGCGAGATACGTGTCGATTTCTTTCTCCGAGAGACCGAACCGCTCGAGCAGCCCAGCGAGACCGTCAGTGTCCATGAGTAGTCAGTACTTCACGAATTGCGGCGATGGATGAAAAAGATTCGCGGTCAGCGACGAGAACCCAGCGAACGATCGTTGCAAAAGTAGGAATACATTTTACAACAAATTTTAGACAGTGGGGAGCATACCGGACGATACGATGAAACTTCACAGTGCCCTGAACGACGTCAAACGGTCGCAGGGTGATCCTCATCTGTTTCCTGGGGAGCGGCGGTCGACGACAGGTCTGTTCTCGGGCCTCGACGAGCGACTCGTTCACGTCGCCCCCGACGGGTCGGTCCGGGACTACTCCTACCCGCTCTCGGGACTGGTCGGTATCGAGCAGTCCCGGTTCGGCCTCGAACTCGAGGACGACGTCCACTGGTTCGAGGACGGTGACCAGCGCTACGTCGAGGACACGGCAGTCGTCGAGACCGTCCACTCCGTCGGCCCGGTTACGGTCGTCCGGTACGACGTCACCGTCGGCCGACTCCATCTCACACACTTCCGACTCGAGGGCGACGACCTCCCCGACTCGCCGTCGATCCACGCCTGCCTCGGGTTCGCACCAGAGGGTCGAGTCGGCCGAACGGGCCAGCTCCAGCACGACGACGTCGTCGAGATCTACCACGAACGGGAACGCGACTACGTCGCCGCCTCGACCGACGTCGAAGTCGCGGGCCAGATTCCGCCGAACTTCGCGGAACTGCTCGACGCCGACCCCGTCGAACTGCCACGGCCAGACGCCGACGGCCGATACGAAGAGACTTCTCTCAGTCCGATCGCGACGGTCGAGGCCTCGCTGACTGGAGCACAGCCCAGCACGACGATCGCGACGCTTCTCACCGAGGCGAGCGAGGCCCGAACCGAGGCGCTCGAGCAGATTCGTGCCGGCGCCGCTGACCACGCCGTCGGCGACGCCGTTCTCGAAGTCGGTCGTTCCCAGGCTCGCGGCTTCTTCGACGGGCTGAACGGCGAAACCCTCGAAGAATCCTCGCGAAACGGTGCCAGCGCCGACCTGCGAACGCTCGGCCTGCTACGGGGGCCGAACGGCTCCCGGATCGCCGGCCCCGAGTTCGACCCGTTCTTCCGATACTCCGGCGGCTACGGCTACACGTGGTTCCGTGACGACGCCGAAATTGCGACGTTCCTGCTCGCTGCCGACCGGCGTGCCGATCTCGGTCTCGAGGACTGGCACCGCCGGAGCGCACACTTCTACGCCGAAACGCAACTCGAGGACGGCACCTGGCCCCACCGAGTCTGGCCCCACAACGGCGAAATCGCCCCCGGCTGGGCTCACGGCCGACTCGAGGAAGGGAGCGAAGACGTCGACTACCAGGCCGATCAGACTGCAAGCGTCGCGACCTATCTCGCGACCTACTTGCGAGTCGTCGATGACGAGGATGACGTGGTCAGAGCGGCGCTTCTCGCCGCCCTCGAGGGACTCGACGACACGCTCGCCGAGGACGGTCTCCCCGAGCGCGTCCAGAACGCCTGGGAGAACATGACCGGGCGCTTCACCCACACGGCCGCGACCTACCTCGAGGCGTACGCCGCGATCGCACGCGCTCCAGTTGCCGACGAGTATCGCGAGCGAGCGGCCGACCGTGCCCGCGAGGTCTACGAGGGGCTGGACCAGTTGTGGGTCCCCGAGCGAGAGTGTTACGCGCTCCGACTCGACGACGGCGAACTCGACGACCGACTGGACGGCAGCACGTTCGCGCTCGCGGGCGCTCACCTCGAGTACGACGCCATCGCCGAGGTCGACGACGACCGCATCGAACAGCTCATCTCCCATCTCGAGAACACGATCGACGGCCTCTATCGCGACCCCGACGGTCCGATCGAGGGACTGGCGCGCTTCGAGGACGACCCCTGGCGCGTTCGCGACCAGAACGAACCGAAAGTCTGGACGGTGACGACCGCCTGGGGAGCCAACGCCGCCGCCGAACTGAGCGGACTACTTGCCGCCCGCGACCACGACGATGCAGCGACGTTCGACGACCGCGCACACGACCTCCTCGCGCTCGTCGAACCCGGCGGGACGCTCCGTCGTGCCGGCGAGTACCTGCCGGAACAGTTGTTCGACGACGGCACGGCCGACAGTGCGACGCCGCTTGGCTGGCCCCACGCGCTCAGGCTTGCGACGGCGACCGCGCTCGAGGAGAGGGACGTCTCCGGCACGAAAGCACACGCTGACGAACCGACGGTTCAGGACTGACTGGTTCTCGCGTTTATCGACCAGGACAACCGGGGCTTGATCGCTCAATACTGGTCACAAATATCGTATTGAACGTGTTGACTGTCGCAATATTGAATACGTAGTATGATGGCGACTGTCACGCAATGGAACTTGACAGGCGGTCAGCACTCAAGGGTATCTGCGCAGCAGGGGCAACGTTGCTCGTCACCGGCGTTGCGTCGGCAACTGACGAACAGGCACGCTATATCGCACGAACGACGGATGAGGGGGCTGACGTGGAATCCGCTGGATTCGACGTCCTGAACGAACTCGCGGGTGGCGATATTCTACAGGCGGAGCAGGCCGAGTGCCTCGGGGCTTGACCCCGAGGGTGAAGGCCGTAAGCCCCACTAAACATGTTCCGTCCGCTCGATATACTGCTCAACCGTTTCGGTCGAGACATCGCCTGCCGTTCCGACGTAGTACGATTCCTTCCAAAATCCGCCACCCCACAGGTATTCCTCCAAGAACGGTTCGTGCTGTTCCCACATCTCCCGTGCCGTGATGCTCTTAACCGTCCGCACGATTTCGCTCGGTGAGTGCTTCGGATGGGCTGACAGAAACAGGTGTACGTGGTCGGGAGAAATGTGGAGTGCTAGTATCTCGTAGCCGTACTCGTCGCACACATCGCGGAAACTCGCTTCCAGTGATTCCTCGATTGGTTCGAGAATCGCATTGCGATACTTCGA